>JAWVZC010000141.1:0-9645 GCA_033722415.1 Balneolaceae bacterium
ATCGACTTCGGGATGAACCTGCAGGAGGCGGGTGATGCGGCCCGGTGGCGCCACAGCGGATCCACTCAGCCCACCGGCGGTGCAGATGAATACTTGCGGGACGGGGGAACCCTGAGCCTGGAGTCCGGCTACAACTGGGAAACCATCCGCGGGTTGATGATGCGCGGACACGACGTGGAGTACGATGTTGGCGGATACGGCGGGTACCAGGCGATCATGTACGATGCCGAGCACGGCGTCTACCTGGGGGCGGCGGAATCACGGAAGGATGGGCACGCCGCCGGGTATTGATCATCCTCAGGTTCTTCACGCTGGACCTGCATTCAGCATACCCGCACATATGAGTTCCCGGCGGGGATACCTAATCCGGGAACACACACTATCTTATTCTGAATCTCATAACGTATTCTACCAGCCATGAATCCAATCCAACACGTACCTCAGCTAGTCGCCTGCCTTATTATTCTGGCATTTACCATCGCCTGCGCCAATTCCGATGAAGGAACCACTAACAGCAACGGCGATCAAACCGTGGTGGATAATTCCTACACCACCGTGGAAGCGTTTCCCAACCTTTCTTTCACCCGGCCGGTAGACCTGCAGCACTCCGGAGACAGTTCCAGCCGGTTGTTCGTGGTTGAACAGCGCGGAATCATATCGTCCTTCAACAATGATCGGTCGGTTTCCGAAAGAACCCTATTCCTGGATCTCGAGGATCGTGTGGATGACCGGGGGAACGAAGAGGGACTGCTGGGGCTGGCGTTCCACCCGGAATATGAAACCAACGGCTATTTTTATGTAAACTATACCACCTCGGATTCAAAAACCCGGATCTCTCGTTTCCGGGTGTCTCAAGATAATCCGCTGCAGGCCGATCCCAACAGCGAGCTGGTGCTCCTCTCTTTTGATCAGCCCTACGGCAACCACAACGGCGGTCAGGTTTCCTTTGGTCCGGATGGCTACCTCTATATTGCGGTTGGTGACGGCGGATCGGGCGGAGATCCCCGGGGACACGGCCAAAACCGCTCAACCCTGCTGGGCAGTATCCTGCGGATTGACGTCGATGCCGCGGAGGGAAACAGGAACTACGGTATTCCGCCCGATAATCCGTTCGCCGGTAACGACCAGGGTTTCCGGGAGGAGATATACGCCTATGGACTCCGCAACCCCTGGCGATTCAGCTTTGACGCTGAAAACGGGCAGTTGTGGACCGGGGACGTGGGCCAGAATTCCTACGAAGAGATCGATATTATCGAAAACGGCGGCAATTACGGGTGGAATACGATGGAGGGCAACCACTGCTTTCAGCCGAGCCGCGGGTGCGACCGGACCGGAAAAGAGATCCCGGTATGGGAATATGGCCGAAGCCAGGGCATTTCGGTGACCGGCGGATTCGTTTACCGCGGGCCAACTCTTGCGGAGCTAACCGGACAATACATCTATGCCGATTACGCCTCGGGAAGAGTCTGGGCTCTGGATATTTCAGACAACAGTAACCCGGTCAATACCCAGATCACTCAGGCGGGATTCGATATCGCCTCGTTTGGGGTGGACAGGGAAAAGGAGCTGTATCTCTGCGGATTCGACGGAAAAATACACAAGCTGCAAAAGGAATCATGAGTCCGCTTTCTCTTCTTCGGAAGATCAGTGGCCTGTATCTACCCTGCCGTCTCGTAACTAATCTGCAGTAATTGCCCGATAATTCTTCAATACCTGCCCGGTTATTCGGTGCCGGGAGATTAATCTGAATCGGTCACTTGCGGTTCCCCGGCGGGCGCAAACCGCTGTGTCTTCTCGTCGTAGTTGTGCGGGTCGGCCTGCGGCATCACGCCTTTTACCTCGGTGATGGCCACCATCGGCAGGAACCGCAAAAACAGCAGGAAAAACGTAAAAACAGCTCGAACGTCCCCACGTAGGTGATGATGTCCCAGAAAGTCGGGCTGGAGAAGTTGGGCCAGGCAGCCATCTGGTTGGGGACCGGGAACACCCAATAGATCACCCAGATCCGCCCGACGTGGATGGCCGGGAACAGCCCGGCACACATCACGGCAAAGATCGTCATCGCCTCGGCGAAGCGGTTGATGGCGGTGCGCCATCCCTGGCGGAACAGGAACAGGATCGCCGAGATGAGAGTGCCGGCGTGGCCGATCCCGACCCACCATACGAAGTTGATGATGGCCCAGCCCCACCCGGCGGGGTTGTTCAGGCCCCAGATGCCGGTCCCTTCCCACACCAGGTAACCGACAGCCCCCAGCATGGCGATCAGCAGCAGGTTGGCAAGGCCGAACGCCAGGTACCAGAGTTTGGGAGCCGGCGACAGCGGAGTCCGGGCTATCAGGTCTGTAATGGATGCAAAGGTGTGGTTGCCCTTGACCAGGGCCGGTTCCGGTTCATAGTGGTGTTTTTTGTTCATCGGCTGTCACAGGTTTCCGAGTGTTGTGTGATATAATATCCGGTGCGGTCAAACACCGGTTACCGTTTTTGGGGTACTTATCAGGCGACATGTGTTGTGAGGGAACTCCAGATCCGAAACGCCCTTCCCATAGGGAGGAGGTCATACACCGGTGAGTCAAACTGTCGGCTGCTTTCCGTGCAGGAAAATATGTTGTACATATGCATGTAGGTGGTTGCGTAGATCCTGGTATTGTGTCAGTAGAATCAAAGAATCATTTTTAATATCCTTGAATCTGAAGCCTAAGATAACGGCTGAAATTGGAAATAAGCAGTATCAGTCCGGTTTCTTGGTTTGCACCAAATTCTGATACCGAGCGTCACAGCCTGTTCTCCTCAACGTATGATGCATACATGACAGTGATGCAGAACTCTGAACAACTGAAAAATTTCATACACAAACTTCATCCGCTCCCGGAACGCAGTTTTAACCACCTGATCGATGCGATGGACAAGGTTGCATTTGAGAAAGGGAAACTTGTCACCCGGAAAGGGGAAATTGAACAGTTCTTTTATATTGTCCTGAAGGGATACAAGAGAGCATACTTTGTGAAAGATGACAGTGAGCACACCGTCGGTTTCAGTCGTCCCTAGTCCTTTTCGGGCATACCCACCTCACTGCTGACACAGCAACCGTCCAATTACAACCTGACCTGTATTACCGATAGCGAACTGCTGAGACTATCCTATGATAACCTGAGGCGGCTCATGAAACAGGATCACGAATTAGAGCGGCTGATCCACCGGGGAACTGTCGAGGTGCTGGGACGGATCGGGCAGCGTTACCACGACCTGCTGGCACTGACTATCGAGGAACGGTTTAAAAAATTTATGGCGGAAAACGCCTACCTGCTTCAGGAGATCCCCCGGAAAGAGCTCGCCTCATACCTGAACATGGATTATACCAATTTCAGCAAGCTGATGAACAGGATTCGTATTTTGTAGTTCCAGGGAACCACCTTCGAACAGGCTCCCCCGGTGGCATTGTAACATTCCGGGTTCATGTCCCGTGTCAGTAGAAAGTTCGAAACCAACTTCATCAGCCTCAGTAGATTATTCCTGATACGTTATGATTGCATCAAACCTGCCGGCCGGACGCACTGTCTCAGCACGTTCGAGGTGTCCTCCCCTGTATTTCCTGTTGTTCTTTGTCGCCTCGCTAATAGCCGCTTGTACCTCTGATCCGGTGAAAGTGGACTACACGGTTACAAATATATCGTTTAAACCGGACGGCGCACCCGACTCCGTGGAAGCGTTGCAGTATACGCTGGAAGTGCCCGAAAATCGATCAATCGACAGCAGCAGAACGATTCCCGTGACCTTTCTCAAGGTTGAAAGCCGGTCCGAAGATCCCGTCTCCCCGATAATCTACCTGGCGGGCGGACCGGGCGGTTCCGGTATTACGGCTGCTACAGATCGGCGGTGGCCTCTTTTTGAACGGCTGCGCGAGGTGGCGGATGTGATTCTGCTGGACCAGCGCGGCACCGGTCGATCGAATACCATTCCGGAATGCCGATCTTCCGTGCTGTTACCGGAATACAAACCGACGACCCGGAAGCGGTATATAAACCTGTACCGGGAAGCATTGAAAGAATGCCTGGAATTCTGGAGCCGTCGGCAGGTAGACATTACCGGCTACACCAGCTGGGAAAGTGCCGCCGATATCGACGCCGTGCGGCGGGCACTGGGGACCGACAAGGTAAACTTGCCGGGAATCAGCTATGGAACACACCTGGCCCTTGCCACCCTGAAACGGTATCCCGATCATATTGACCGCCTGGTGATGGCCAGCTCTGAGGGGCTGGATCAGACCGTAAAACTACCAAAGCTAACGGATGCTTACTTCAGGCGATTACAACAGGTCATCGACAACGATTCCGTAGCCCGCTCTCACTACCCCGTTATTTCTTCGATGCTTCGTAATGTGCTGGAACGGGCCGAAGATCATCCGCCGGTATTCCAGGTCCCCGCATCTGAAGAGCACGCTGCGTTTACCTATACGATGGGTAAATTTGAGATGCAGCGGATCACCGGTTACCAGCTTGGCGACCCCGGTGATATCTCCTCGATTCTCGAGGGATACCTGGAATCACAACAGGATAACTACAACTGGTTCCGGGTTTACAAGTATTACCAGGAGAATCCCCGGGCGATCTCATTCAGGGGCATGCCGGTGGTCATGGAGCTGGCATCCGGTATTTCGCAGGAACGGTTGCAGTTGGTAAGGCGACAGGCAGAAACGGCCACACTGGGTGATGCGCTCAACTTCCCGATGCCCCACCTGCGCGGCGTAATCCCGGGCATCGAACTGGGCGACTGGTACCGGGAGCCGGTCTCCTCCGGCCGACCGGCACTGTTTATTTCGGGTACGCTTGACGGGCGCACCTATCCCGAAGCCACCCGGTAGATCGCCGACGGTTTTGAGAACAGTGGTATTATAACTCTTAAATATGCCGGCCATAACCTCTTTTTCAGCCACCCGGAACTCAGGAACATCATAAGCGAATTCTATGCGGGTGAAATGCCGCGTAATATACTCCTTGAGTCGGAAATTCCGAATTTGCGACCTGACTGATCCCGCTCCCACCACGTATGTTCGCACATCATTTCCGGCAGGGTCCTTGTTGCCGGTGCGCCATCACATCAATATGTGATGGCATCGATCCGGGAAAGATTCTTAATTAGAGTCAGAACCTGCATCCGTAACACAAAAGCCCTTCAAAATGCACACCCAAAATCCCCACTACCGGCCTGGAATCGTTACCAAGTCACTTATCGCACTGCTTAGCATGGTATTTCTGTTCGCCGCACAGCTCGTAGCACAAGAAAAGAAGGACACCGGTGAACAGAACCAGGCCGCTACCCATCACGAACTGGTAAAATTCGACACCGAATACGCTATTGAAAAGGCAGGCGAGAATATCGCCCTTACCGATCTGCTGGCCAATTTCGAGATGGAACGGCCCGACCCGGTCTTCTTGGCTGCCACCGCACCTGCTGTCGGTACCGACATGATTACTGATGCCCGGGTTGAAACCGGCTCGGACCAGAATAAGTACCAGGATCTGCCGGAAGAATCCCTCCCGGAGGATGATTACGTTGTTTTCATGGAGGATGATACAGGAAGTTCCGGATTCCTGTTCGGCGGCTCGGGACAACATTGCCCTACCGGATTTTAACAAACCCAATCCGCTTCTCTCACCAAAAAAACTAGTTCGTCAGCAAGGTGAAGGGGTCATCGCAAGCGAAACGTATGGATACTCGTTGAGCAGGTGATTTCCATCTTCAACGCAGCTATCGGGGTGTCCTGGCCATCGTATTTATAGCGTGGGATCCCTAAATTTCATCTACTTTCTGACACTGCGATTGACCGTTGACCTGCCTGCGAACCGTTGAATAGCGAGACTGACCGCAGTCGGCAGAATTACTCCCACAGCCTACGGGGACTTTTCCTACATATCAGCGACCGCGATGGGGGTATACTATACTTCACCTGACTGCGGAATCGTTATCTATAAAATTGTCCCAAAACAAAACTGTCAGGAGGTACCTGTTATGGCACTTTGGAAAAAACCGGAGGCGGATCTGCGAAATTACTATATCCTGTTCATCGAGATCGGGTTAGTGGTTGTGCTGTTTATCTTTCTCGTAGCCAGCAAGCTCCAGATCTACCAGAAACAGAAAGAGCTTGATCTTACAATGGAACAGGAAGTGGTCCAAATGGAGGAGATTGTTCAGACCAAACACCAGGAACGACCCCCACCTCCCCCAAGACCGCCGGTTCCGGTGGAGGTCCCCAATGATGCGGTAATCGAGGATCAGATACTGGATATCGATGCGGAGCTCGATCTCCAGGAATCACTTGAACTGCCGCCCCCGCCGGCTGAAAAAGAGCAGGAACAGGAAGAGGAGGACTTTTTTATCGTCGTGGAACAGATGCCTCAGCTCAAAGGAGGCCTGGCCGGCCTCCAGGAATGTGTAAAATACCCCGAAATGGCCCGGCGAGCCGGTATCGAGGGACGTGTTATCGTACAGTTCGTGGTCAATGAAAACGGCGAAGTGGAAAATCCCCGTGTTGTACGGGGGATCGGCGGCGGTGCCGACGAAGAAGCCCTGCGCTGTGTTAAACAGGCCACATTCGAACCGGGGCGTCAGCGCGGTGTACCCGTGCGCGTGCAATACAGTCTGCCGGTCATTTTCAAACTCCAAAATTAGGTGCTTAGGACAACAATTTTCTGATTTACCACGTATTCAGGATCTTTTTCTTGGCTTTATTTAGACCTCTCTCCCAATGGATATGGTCGCCAACGGGTGTTTGAAGTTGTACTTCGATAACGGTCACCAGCCCGTATCTCTCACAAATATTTGTGTTAATTTCTTTTACCCTGTGAACTATCAGTGAATTACAGCAAAAAGAACAGCCTGGTTTTCTATCCGTGTGTCAATCACAGCGAAATGGTCCACTCAGCTTCGTTGTCCCGACCAGGGCTTGTTCCACATACAACCATATCGTTTTGTGCGCCATTGTAGGGACACCTTACGGAAGGAAAAATTTCTCGGTGAAAAATCCGGGCTAAAGCATTTCCATTACGCTAACTATTCGGCTGCAAATTAGGATATAGATTAAATCAATATTGAAAAATCTAATAAAAACAATTATTTACTAATCAGCAGAATTTTTTTGCCGATATTGCCGTTATGTAATTGAATGTCAACTCAAGATTTATTGGTTATGGCTGAGAAAAAAGAGAAGTTCGAAAAGATGATTGAAAATCCCACCTCTTACCAGCTGAAGGCTTACTACGATGCCAAAGAAAAAGCCTGTCTGGATGCCATGAAATCATCCAAATCAAAAAATCCACACAATAAAGGATCTCAGCTAGCTGATTTTTGGGATTATGTTTATGAACAATTTTATGAAATACAGTAGAAGGCAAAATTTTTTCTGCATATAGTTTGATAGAACAGAAGCTAAAACATAAATAATTTTTTTAGGACAATACGACCTTACGGTTATTGGGTTTAATTTAATACCAATACCATTTTAATTATTTTAAAAAGATTAATTTTTTCTGATTGAACAAAATATGCAATAGAATAACGGTATACTATAAGGAAGGGTAATCTGCATTCACTAGTAGGACAGAATACATATTTCAGCAACCTCATTTAAAAAATAATATATATAAGGATATGGACATTAAATTTGTTGAACGAGAAAAAATTGAGAAATCAAAAAAAAGATCATCGAAATTCAAACCTCTTTTAGAAGCTCTCGACAAGTTGGAAGTAGGTGGTGACGCCATAGAAATTGACTACGAGGACGACAAGAATGTAAATTCTATGAGAACGGCTGTCTATCAGTACAACCAAGAGAAAGGAGTAAAAATTAAGAGCGGAAAGGATTCCAAAAACAAAAAGATCTATTTTTATCGCGAAAAGTAACGCTTTTTCTCACCTTCAGTTGTAGTTATTTATTTTTTTGGGGAATTCTAACGGCCTGGTAATGTCCGGCATGGAATTCCCTGTCTTATTTTTGCCTTTGTAATTGTGTAACCCGCCAAAAAAATCACTGTTTCCATGGCTACTGAAACTATTCGGAAAGATACCACAGACAAACTGAAGCCGCGATTCCAGAAAGAAAACCTGATCAAAACGTTTAAAACGATACGCAATTTCAGTGACACACTCGTTGCCCCGCTTGAAACCGAGGATTTTGTCATCCAGGCGATGGAAAATACCAGTCCCACTAAATGGCACCTGGCTCACACCAGCTGGTTTTTTGAAACATTTATCCTGGAAAAAGCAATCAGGGATTATGAGTCGATGCATCCCCAGTATGCCTACCTGTTTAACTCCTACTACCTGCAGACCGGGGAACCCTACAAACGGGCCGACCGCGGGCTCATTTCAAGGCCCACGGTAAGTGAGGTTTTCGATTACCGCGAGTATATCGATGAACAGGTGATTGATTTCCTGGATCGCGCCGACCAGGACCGGCTATCCGAATGGGGACCGGTAATCGAAATCGGTATACACCATGAGCAGCAGCACCAGGAGCTGATTTTGACGGATCTCAAATACATGTTCTATCAAAATCCGCTAAACCCAGCATACCGTGATCTGCAGTTACCCGAGAGCAAAACACCCGACGAGCTGCGCTGGATCTCCTTTGAGGAGGGCATTTACCACGTCGGTAACGATGGGGGTGAATTCACCTATGACAACGAACACCCGCGCCATCGCCGATTCCTGGAGCCGTTTTCAGTTACCGACCGGCTGATCACCAATGCCAAATTTCTAGAGTTTATCGAAGATGACGGCTACCACCGGTCACCGCTCTGGCTCGATGACGGATGGGCAACCGTCAACGAACGCGGATGGGAGGCACCGCTCTACTGGGAAAAGAGGGACGACGAATGGTATCAGTTTACACTCTCCGGTTTGCGAAAGCTTGAACCGAATGAACCGGTTAGCCATATCAGCTATTACGAAGCGGATGCGTTTGCTCGCTGGGCCGGCGCCCGATTGCCCACCGAGGGGGAATGGGAAGCGGTTGCCGGCGATCTGCCATATGAAGGCAACTTTGTGGATGAGGGTCATTATCACCCGAAACCATTGCAAAATTCGGAAAACGAGGGGTTCAAGCAGGTGTATGGCGATGTCTGGGAGTGGACACAAAGTGGCTACGACCCATATCCCGGATATAAACCGCTGGAGGGAGCGCTGGGAGAATACAACGGTAAATTCATGTGCGGGCAGTACGTGCTTCGGGGCGGATCGTGCGCAACTTCGCAAAGTCATATTCGGAAAACGTACCGCAATTTTTTCTATCCCGATGCCCGCTGGCAGTTTAGCGGCCTGCGGCTGGCCCGTTCCCTGCATGGTGATTCGTAAATACCGGGACGGGGAACCAGTTTCCCGGTTTCAGGGTCAACCTTCGACGGACAGCGGGGTGGTGTCCACGCACAGGCTTCGTCACGGCATCGGTTCGCTTTGCGAGCCCGCAGAAAGGCAATGTCATGCAGGTTATACCCCGTTATAGGTGGTGGTTCCGTAATTACGTTGTTATTTTGTAATTTACTCAAGGTAACAAACTGTAATGTCTTAGTATCATTGCCATTGGAACAACCGATACAGCCTGATCAACATATCCTGCGATGCCGAGATAAGATCCTGGACCTTGCTACACCG
>JAWVZC010000142.1:0-9629 GCA_033722415.1 Balneolaceae bacterium
CAGGCTGAGATCATCAACAGAAATCGTTGGTTGTCGGTGGTCCCGGAGATGGTTGAGGGCATTGTTGCGAACCATGCGATAGATGTATGTTTTCAGCGATTGCGCCGGGTCAAGCTCGGCCCTTATTTGCCACAGTTTGATAAAGGTCTCCTGCACGACATCTATAGCAGATGCCTTGTCATGGGTATATCGCCAGGCAAATTTCACAAAAACTTCGAACGTGTGCTCAAAAAGCTCATCCAGAGCGCGTTCATCGGAGTGGTTGAGCCTCTCCGCCCAGTCCGAAAATTGTTGATCTGATACGGATTCCATATTGTCAGGGTCAAATACACAGGTGAGTCATGATATGACTAGTATTAATTTCCTACATAAACCTTTTTTAAAGGAAATCGTTTGGCAGGAGAGAAAAGTCGCGGCAATGCGAGACTGAGCCGTTCCGATGCTCCCCGTTTTTACATACCCCCGCAATACCGGACACTTTGCATCAACAATATCCCGGTCTTGTGAAGAAAAAACAGGAGACGGATGTCGAGGTAAGGCGCAGGCTGTTTCCGGACCGGCTGGGGCTAGGCCGATTATTCCCCGATCGCCTTCGAAATGCGGTTTTCGAGCGCCCGGGCCAGGGGCTCCTCTTGCAACAGGGCCGAGGAAAATGGTTCCACCAGGATCTCTTTAATTCCACGGTGGTCTGCCTGACGGAAACGGTCATACAGTTCGTTGGCAAATTTTCGATAGTTGCCATGGTAATGAATCATGTTCCGGGGCTGGTGCTGTATCCCGGTTGAGTGCAGAAGCAGCATGGTGCTGCTGTCTGCCGGCGGAGACATTTTTTCTGTCCGGTACCAGCGAACGGAAGCATTCGGTGAATAGTGGGAATACTTGGTGCCGGGACTGCGAACTTCTTGATCATCCATGTTCTGCTGATGGATCACTTCCAGTCTTGTGAGCTCTTCGAATTTTTCTTTTCCCAGGTACCCCGGCCGGTATATGCGCAGCGGTTTGCCCGTAACATCCAGAACGGTCGATTCAAGGCCTATCTGGGTGGTGCCCCCGTCAACTACCGGAAAGTCGCGGCCGAAGTCGTCGGTTACGTGTTCCGCTTTCGTCGGGCTGGGGCGTCCCGATCTGTTGGCGCTGGGTGCCACCAGCGGCCCGGCCCTGAAAATAAGCTCCTGTGCGAGTGCGTGACCCGGCCAGCGAATGGCAACGGTTTGGAGTCCCGCGGTGACCATATCCATCACTTCGGGTCTTTTTTTGAAAACCATGGTAAGCGGTCCCGGCCAGCAGGCCTCCATCAGGATGGAAGCCGCTTCGGGAATATCAGCGGCAAAATTTTTCACCTGTTCAGAAGTGGCGATATGCACAATTAGCGGGTTGTCTGCAGGACGCCCTTTAATCTCGAATACCCGCTTGATCGCATCGGGATTCCAGGCATCAGCCCCCAGCCCGTAGACGGTTTCGGTCGGGAATGCCACGGGCTCACCGTTCTTGATTATCTCTACGGCTTTTTCGATTGAAATAAACATCTGGTCACCTGCAAAATTCGTTACTATCCCGTACTGCTCCCCGGGAAAATTGGTAACACACAAGGCGACGGGGAGCTGACGGCATCTACTCCCGGTTACCTTCATCTCAGCCAACAGGGGCCTTCTCTTTCTGTTCAGCAGCAGCCTGTTGCAGCAGTTTTAAAAAATCGGCCGCTTCCGCGATATCCTCAATATCATGGATAACGAACCGGACGCGCTCCTCTTTCTGTATCACCTTAAACCGATCTTCGGCATGTTCCTGGAGTGCTTTCAGCAGCGGCTGAAAGCGGGATCCGTAAAACTGTTCTCCCAATTCGGAACTGTTTTTGGGGCATTTTAGCCACATCCGTTCTGCCCGCACAGTTACTTTGGTGATAATGTTATGAGAAGCAAACAGTTTTATTTTGGCAGCGGTTACGAGGTGTTCGGTTTCACGGGGAACTGGTCCAAAGCGGTCACGAACTTCCTCTTTCCAGTCGTCGATCTCCTCTTCCGTGGTAGACTGGGCGAGTTTTCGATACAGATTCAGCCGTTCAATATTGTCGGAGACATAATGTCCCGGAAGCAGGGCGGCCACATCAAATTCCACCGTCGTTTCGGGTAGCTCCGGCTCCACCTCCACATCCTGGAACAGGTCACTGAACTCCTCCTCCTTGAGTTCCCTGATCGCATCGTTTAAAATCTTATGGTAAAGATCGAAGCCCAGGTCGTTGATAAAGCCGCTCTGCTCGGCCCCCAGGATATCTCCGGCTCCGCGAATATCGAGATCACGCATTGCGAGGTTGAATCCCGAACCTAGATCGGAGAATTCCTCGAGTGCCAGCAGTCGTTTCCGGGCTTCGGAGGTCAGTGTTTCCACCGGCGGGGTGATCAGGTAGCAGAACGCCTTCCGGTTCGAACGCCCCACGCGGCCGCGCAGCTGGTGCAGCTCTGCCATACCGAAATGGTCGGCCCGGTTAATGATCATGGTGTTGGCGTTCGAGATGTCGATGCCGTTCTCCACGATATTGGTGGACACCAGCACGTCGAACTTGTGATGGTAGAAATCGTTGATAATTTTTTCCAGCTTTTTCGACGACATCTGTCCATGTGCAAACCGAACCCGTACATCCGGCACAAGTTGCCGGACCATGGAGGCCATCTCTTCAATATTTTTGACCCGGTTGTGGATGAAGAAAACCTGTCCGCCGCGGGCCATCTCCTGGCGGATGGCATCGCTGATCAGTTCCTCGTTAAAGCTGTGAATTTCGGTCTGTACCGGCTGCCGGTTCGGCGGCGGGGTGTTGATGATGCTGAGGTCGCGCGCGCCCATCAGCGAAAACTGCAGGGTACGGGGGATGGGCGTAGCTGTGAGGGTGAGTACATCCACCGTTGCTCGATACTCCTTGAGTTTTTCCTTGGCCGAAACACCGAACCGCTGCTCTTCGTCGACAATGAGCAACCCCAGATCATTAAAGGTAATATCGTTTGAAGTCAGCCGGTGCGTCCCGATGATTATATCCACCTTGCCCGCCTCCAGGTCCTTAATAGTTTCCTTTTGCTCGGCGGTGGTTCGGAACCGGGAAAGCATATCCACGCGTACGGGGAAGTGTTTCATGCGATCCCTGAAGGTGTTATAGTGCTGTTCGGCAAGAATGGTGGTGGGTACCAGGATCGCCACCTGCTTGTGGTCGTTGACCGCCTTGAAGGCGGCACGAAGGGCGACCTCGGTCTTCCCGAAACCGACATCTCCGCACACCAGCCGATCCATCGGGGTTTTCGACTCCATATCATCCTTGACCGCCTCGATCGCCTCCATCTGGTCGGGCGTCTCCTCATACTCGAAACGGGCTTCCAGCTCGGTTTGCCAGGGGGTATCCGGCGAAAACCGGTAGCCGTCTTTCGACTTGCGTTCTGCATAGAGTTTGATCAGGTCGCGCGCAATATCCTTGACCTTTATCTTGGTCCGTGCCTTTTTGCGTGCCCATTTGCCGGATCCCAGCTTGGATATCCGCGGCTGGGTCCCCTCCTTGCCGGAATATTTCTGGAGCTTGTGCAGGCTCGATACGTTGACATAGAGTACGGAATCCTCTTTATACTTCAGAACCACCGATTCCTGTTCCACACCCTTGATCGTGATGGTGCGGAAACCGGCAAATTTGCCGATTCCGTAGTCCACATGAACGACGTAGTCGCCGATACTGAGATCCCGCAGCTCCTTGAACGAGATACCGCCGTGATATCGCCGCTTTTTGGTCTTTGGGCGATGATAGCGGTTAAAGATCTGGTGATCGGTATAGACAGCTATCTTTTGGTCGTTGAGGATAAATCCCTGGTGCAGGGTATTCACCGAAAGCGTATACCGGAACTGCTCTTCAGGCTCATCCAGCAGTTCCTCAAAGCGGTCGCGCTGCCCTTCGTTGTCGCACAGCAGGTAGGTCTGGAAGCCCCGTTTGCTCAGGTCGCGGATATGTTCTTTCAGCAGCTTGATACTCCCGTTAAAGTCGGGCTGCGGGTTTACATCGAGGCGGAAGTTCCAGTCGCCCTTGCGATCCGATGAAAATCCGCCCAGGTGTATGGCGGCATAAGCTTCGGTTCCCTGTTCGAACTCCTCTTCGGAGAGGTAGGCCTCCGCCGGGTCCGGCAGGGAATCGGTTTCATCCAGGTCATCATAAGCAGCACAGGCCCTCCGGTAGCGCTCCCCGATGTCAGAGGTAATCAAGGTACGATTAAAAAACAGGACGAGGGTGTCTTCATCGAAGTAGTTGAGGAGGCTCTCTTTTCTACCAAGGTTCAGGTTCGTGGCATCAGGTACAATGCGTACGGTATTCAGGTGGGATACCGACCGCTGGGAGTCGGGATCGAACTGGCGGATGGAATCCACTTCATTCCCGAAGAATTCAAGACGGACCGGGTACTCACCGGAATAGGGGAAAATATCCACGATGCCACCGCGTGAAGCGAATTCACCCGGTTCATCAACAAATTTGACATGCCTGTATTCCTGGGTTACAAGCTCTTCTTTGAGTTGTTCAAAGATTACTTCATCGCCCCTGGAAATACTAATGGAGGCCCTGGAGAAGGTTTCCGGGGAAGCGATCTTTTCGAAAAGGGCACTGGAGGACGTGATTGTGACAAACCGGTCGCTTTGCAGAATCTCTTCAAGCACTTCGGAACGCTGCACCATCAAGCCGCTGTCGATGATCTGCTGTCGGTCATACGGTTTCTGGTTGGTAGGGGGAAACAAGAGGGGGTTCCCGGTTCCCAGTTCATCAAGGTCCGACTTAAGAAATTGTGCGGACTCAAAATCCGCGTAAATAGCGATAATTTTGTCGTAGCCTTCTGATAGCTGGTGAACCAGCAGGGAAGAGGTGGATCCGACAAAATGATCCAGGATTATCGTATTTCGCTGATCTACCTGCCGCTGCAGCTCTTCCCAGGGAATTGACTGCTTGAATCGCTTCGCTATATTCTCAAATACCATCTGTCAGATCAATTGAAAAAGTGTAACAAGATAACGGTTCTGTGGCAAACAGGCCATCCCAACAACACCTATGTTATTTACAGTTCCATCCACTATTGTTCACAATAAAGATCAGTACCGTAGAAGTGAGAGGACCGGCTTTACAGGGTCCGATTTTTTTGCAAAATAGCTGCTCTACCGTTTCGTTGAATAACAAGAAAAAAAATGTACCACTAGATGGTAAAAGTTTGCAATAAAATTTGTAGTTGAGTGCAAATTAACGTTATATAATCAATAGCTGGTTGTTCGATACGTAACTTTTTTACTCGAATCTGTAGTGTTATGTGGGGAAGGGGTCTCGTTTTTGCTTTCTCTGTATTTCTGGTTGCTGCCTTTCCTCTGAGTTCACAAACGGTAGATCAATACAGTGAAATTCTGGAGGATGGGCGCCAGGCGGTAAAACAGGGGAACCCGGATAAAGCTCTGGAGATCTGGAGTAAGGCGGCAGACCGTTTTGCCGGTGGTATTACCGACCCCCGTATCGGTATTGCATATATTGAGCTGGCCACCGACCTGAAGATGACAGATTATTACAACCGGGCGGTGGAGATGTACCATTGGGGATTTTCCAATCCCGGTCATTCCGATTTCGAAGATGCCCTTTCCGAGGAGTTGGAGCGTATCAAGCCGATCATTTCACGAAAAAACCTGAAACAGTGGAGAAAGCTGCTGAAGGATGAGAAATACCGTGATTTCGGCAGGGAGGTACTGAAATTCTGGAGCTGGATGGATCCCACCGCCACCTCCAGTTATAATGAACGGCTTATTGAACACTGGTCACGGATTGCGTATAGCCGCGAACATTTTACCCGTAACAAGATGTCAACGTACCGGGCGGATGAACGGGCTGAAATATACGTAAAATACGGTCAGCCGGACCGAATCGATGATGGAATCATGAGTTTCAGCTCCGGGATTGTTCAATCCTGGATTCAGCAGGCGTTCCAGATTCAGCTCGCCGAGTTCGAGGATCTGCCCATGGCCACGGATTCGATATCGCAGGCAATGGCGCGGCAATTGATGCGTGCCAGCGTCATGCGCAAGCGCGACCAGATCATGGAATATGAACGGAATATCCGGTTCCAGCACAACTATCCATACTACGAAATCTGGGTCTACCGGGATATTCTGGAAAACAATCTGACCCCGCTGATCTTTATCTTCGGGAACGATGGTGATACCGGGCAGTTCGGAAAGCTTCGCTCGGTGGAAGATATGATGCCGAACGCCGCCTTCCGGGCGAGCGGATTACAGATGGAGATCCCGCCCTCTTTTTTCCTGCAGCTTATGTACTACCAGGATCTCGTTACCGTGGATCACTATTTTGAGCGCGCCTTCCAGGATCTGCAGACCAGGCTGTATAACTTAAACGGGGTTAACCGGTGGGACTCCCGGCAGCTGCGCCACCAGAACGAAAGCAAGTTGATTCACGCCCGTATGAAAGCCCCGGAAGAGCGGTCGACGCTGGGAGAGGAGTTTCCCTCCATACCGCTGGATGTGCACCAGTTCCGCCTGCTGAACCAGAATAATGAGCCGGTACTGGCCACGTTTCTGATGAGCAATCCCTACCGCGCCTATTTCCTGGACCAGATGATGGAGCGGGAATTCAACCTGGACGCCTACAACCTGAGCGGCTCGGTGGTCGGCGTAGATGAACAAAACGACATCGTGTTTCGGGCGAACAACCGGACCCAGCAGCTCAGGGAGGTGCGAAATTTCCGCGGGAATGTCGATCGCATCCCCCCCGAAATCACCTACTTTGAACTGCCGAATGAACGCAGCGTAACCAATCAGAAATTTACTGTTGAGCTGCTGCACAAGTTTAAGGACAGCACCAAGGTGGGAGAGAACCTGTTCCAGGAACATATTCGCGCCATTGGAGGAACTTCCCACGAGCAGATCGAGCCGATTACCATTGAAAATGGCGAGCTTGAAATGGGCGACCTGCTGGTTGGGGTGCGTGAAGATGCCGATGACAGCGAGCTGCCGTTCGGTTTCCGGGTACAACCTGATGCCACTATCGACAAAGGGGAAAACCTGATCGTGCATATCGAGGTGTATAACCTGAACGGAAGCGAAGGGAATCCCAAGCCGTTTCAAATAAATTATGTGGCATCTGAGAAAGCCGGTTTTTTCAAGCGGCTTTTCACCAAGCGAGACAAAGTGGGCCTGTCGCTCAACTTTGAGGCCACGGCTGACCAGTTCAGGGAAAACCTGGAGATCGATACCTCGCCTTTTGAGGCCGGTGACTACACCCTGGAACTAAGAGCCACCGAACCGGGGACGGACCGGGAAGTGAGTCGCTCCGTCGGGTTTACCATTGAAGCTCACGAAACGGAGCAGCAGGAAAATTAACCCGAATTTTGCACTACGTGGCACCCTGGAAAAGTGTTTTGCTTTTTGTAAATGATATAAAACTCTGTGTGTCATAGCGTTAT
The DNA here is from genome assembly GCA_033722415.1 of Balneolaceae bacterium. GTDB lineage: Bacteria > Bacteroidota > Rhodothermia > Balneolales > Balneolaceae > JAMQKA01. Next base: position 7,467 of record JAWVZC010000142.1, read on the forward strand.
AGGATTTTATCCCAAATACCCGTAAGAATTCCGGGTCAGGCCAGTTCAGTCCTGAACAGGATCTTGTCACATACCAGCCCGAGAATCAGCAGGATAAAGGCGGGGATAAGAAACCGGGGATAAAGATCGGTGTAATCGGTGTATATCAGCTCTTCAATCTCCGTTTTCTCCAGTTCATCGATGCGGTCGTAAATTTCCTGCAGGCGCTCGGTATTGGTGGCCCGGAAATACTCCCCATCGGTCATTTCGGCAATACGCGTTAGCATCTCCTCGTCGATATCCACTTTCACATTTTGGTAGCGGGTGCCGAACACCGGGTCCTGAACCGGGTAGGGGGCGGTTCCCCGGGTGCCGGCCCCGATTGTATAAATTTTGACGCCATAGGTTACGGCCAGGTCGGCAGCGGTAACCGGGTCAATTTCTCCTGAATTATTTTGCCCGTCGGTCAGCAGGATGATCACCTTGCTCTCGGCCCGGCTCTCTTTTAGTCGGTTAACGGCCGTAGCAATACCCATGCCTATGGCGGTACCATCTTCCACAATGCCCATCTGCACATCGTTCAGCAGCCTTTTGAGCAGGTCATAATCCAGGGTGGGGGGCACCACGGTAAAACTTTTCCGTGCAAAAGCCACCAATCCAATCCGATCCGAGATGCGTTTGTCGATAAAATCGATAGCTACATTGCGGGCGGCCTCGAACCGGTTAGGTTTCAGATCCTCCGCTTTCATGGAAGTGGAGATATCGAGCGCCATGACAATGTCGATGCCCTCGGCATTACGCTCAACCGTGGTATTTTGGAATTGGGGACGTGCCAGGGCCATCACAATCAGGGCGTATGCAATCCAGTAAAACGCCGGTGCCAACCATACTCCGTAACTGCGCCAGTTGCCCGGCAGTTCTTCCAGGTCCGAGACGTCGGAAAATGTTAAGCTGGGTTCCTGGTGCCGATACCTGCGCCACACCTGCAGTGCAATCAGCAGGGGAACCAGTGCCAGCAGCCAGAACCATTCGGGATTTGCCCAGGTCATGCTTCTTGCAATTCGGTTTGTTCGCGATTTTCGTGATAGGCCTGCCGCTGTCGTTCCACGTTCTGTTCGTGTTGTTTCCGTTTCCGTTTTATTTTCGCCTCATCAGTTCTCCGCGCGGTTTCGATAAATTCCCGCGCAATGGCGAGCGATACCTGTGTCTGCTCCTCGGTAGGCTGGAACCGGGCGAACTTTACCATATCGGCCTGCCGAAGCACCTTGCGCGTTTGTGTGATCATCTCCTCGTTAACCATACGGTGCTCCAGTTCATAGATAATCTCACGGCTGGTGGATTCCAGGGCCGGAATATTGTAAAGATCTTCGAAATAGGTACGGATGGCATCCCCGAGATTGATGTAAAATTGCTTGAAATCCTCGTCATCTTCGAACGTAAAACTGCGCAGTTGATTGATCGAGGATTCCAGTTGCGAGAGCGGGTCCACAAATGGCTGAGGGGTGAATTCGGGCTGCGGTTCCGGCGTCGGTTCGGCCGACTTCTGCCGGTACCAGCGATACAGGTACCAACCGAGAAGCAGCAATAGCAGCACGGCCAACATATAGGGCCACCAGGCACGGGCAAAATCGAAAATCGGTTTCAGCGGGCGAAATTCCTCCTGGTCGGACTGCAGCACGGACGAAAAAGAGATCGGTACTGGTGTGGTGTAGAGGCGGGTGGTATCCGTCCCTGCCACGAGCTGTACCGGCAGCGAGGGTATGCGGAGGTCTTCCGTGGCAAAAAACTGGAGCTTGTAAACAAGACTGTCCCGGAAGTCCGTCACCCGGTAATGCTGGCGCGAGCGGATTTCGATACCGTCTACGAAATGTGAGGAGTCGGGAAACAGTACCTGGTCGTACTCCCTATCTTTACTGAGCACAACGGTATATTCAAACGAGTCGCCCACCTGCAGGGTATCAGCCCGGACGTATTCCGATACCTGCTGCGCCTCCGCTGCTGTCCCCAGAGCCAACAGCAGACCGGTCAGCAGAAGCAGGCGGCAAATCGGAGATTCTTTGTAAATTTTGGTAAACATCTGTAGCAACTTGTTATTACGGCCTGTGGCAGTCCCTGGTGCTGGTAACCGCTGCTGAAACGTTATTGTTCGGGGATGAAGGTATGGATATTGCATCAATTATAACA
>JAWVZC010000143.1:0-9528 GCA_033722415.1 Balneolaceae bacterium
GAGCTTCCGGAGGAAGAACCCCTGCTAGAGTATCTCTGGCAGGAGAGAGGACGCAAAGTACCGATTCACAAACCAAAAATCGGCGAAAAAGCCCAGCTCAACCGTATGGCCATGTCGAACGCGGAACTGCTGCTGGGAGAGCGAAAACTTGAAAAACAGAAAGCCGAACGAAAGCGGATTCCCAATGCAGTGGAGGAGCTTAAGGAACATCTGCACCTGGATCGGCTGCCGAGACGGATCGAGTGTTTTGACATCTCCAATATCCAGGGGGCCGATCCGGCAGCCTCCATGGTCTGCTTCGTGGATGCCAGGCCCAGAAAAAGCGCATACAAACGGTTCCATATCAAGACCGTGGAAGGGCCCGACGACTTTGCATCCATGCGAGAAGTCGTCAGCCGGAGGTACAAGCGGGTGATGAAGGAGCAGCAGCAAATACCCGACCTGATCGTGGTAGATGGCGGCAGGGGGCAGCTGAATGCGGCTATTGGAGCACTGAAAGAGATCGGTTTCTACGGGGAGTGCGAAATTGTTGGCCTCGCAAAGCGGCTGGAAGAGGTGTTTTTGCCAGAGAAGTCTGACCCGGTTATGATTCCGAAAACATCATCTGCCCTTAAACTGTTGCAGCAGGTTCGTGATGAAGCACACCGTTTCGCCATTTCTTTTCACCGCAACAAACGATCGAAGCGAACGGTCCAGACAGAACTGACGAACATAAAAGGGATTGGAAAGAAAACAGCACAGAAACTGCTGAATCATTTCGGATCCGTAAAAAAAATAAAACAGGCACACAAGGGAGAGATCCAGGCGGAAGTCGGTAAGAAAACGGGTGCGGCCGTCTACGAGTATTTCCATTCGAACGGGAAAGAGGGGGCTGATCAGCCGTAACAGCGGTTGCAGAAGTAAGAGAAGAGCACACCGGCACATCTTATGGTATAACGGAGCGGGAGAACCATTTTCTGCTGAATTTCGTATTAACACCGTTAACCGGCGCTTATTTGTCGATAAGCGCGGTTTTTGATGCACGAAATGGGCCGGCAGAGTCTAACATCATCATGTGATATTTATTCTGCCTGTCAGCTTCTACCATTAAAACAGAGGAGGGAAACCAGGTAGGCTGAAACATTCACGTGTAGAAACAGTCTACACAACAAACTCTTAACCAGTATAACGCACCGTAACCCGGTAACGGGTGAATCGAAAACCGTAAAAATTTTGTTTTGTATCAATGGTATGGCAAAATTTTGAACCAGATAACAATCATGTTGCATTGACGTCGAAAAATTTGTAATAACAGGCGTGAGGATAATCATATGAAATTTGAGAAAGCAGAACATATCAGTTCTAAATATCAGCAGCTGGACGACAAGGATCTTGTCCGCTTTTACCGTCAGAATGGCGATGAAATGGCGTTCAGCGAGCTGATGAACCGGCATCAGTCCAAGATCTACTCCTACATCTACAGTATGGTGGGTAGCGGCGATGTGGCCGATGACATTTTTCAGGAGACTTTTACCAAGGTGATCACCAAGATGGACGACACCTACAATGAGCAGGGAAAATGGATCGCGTGGGTGATGCGTATCGCCCATAACGCAACAATTGATTATTTAAGAAAACAAAAACGATTCGTCGACGTTAGTTCTAACTACGACGAAGAATCAGGGACCGATTTCTATGAGCGGCTGCCTGACGAAGACATGGTCAGTGCTGAAGAACAGCTTGAGAAAGAAGAAGCGAAAAGCAGCCTGATGAAACACATCGCCGAGCTCCCCGAGGAGCAGCGAACGGTGGTTATGCTTCGACATTATTATGAAATGCCGTTCAAAGAGATTGCCGAATTAACGGATGTTTCCATTAATACCGCACTGGGAAGAATGCGGTATGCGTTAATAAATCTTCGAAAACTCTTTGAAGAAGAAAAAGAACAGGAAGAAAACAAGTATGCCGAACGATAATAATGCCTCGATACGCTACCTGATGAAGGAGATGGATCCTTCGGAAGAAGTGCTCATGGAACGTTCGATGATGGAAGATGAGGACCTGTTAATAGAAGTTGAGTGTATGCGCCAGACACTCAAGAAACTGGATGAAGGCCTCCCCAGGATGGATCCGCCCGACAGCGTGCGCGAGGAGATTCTTCAAAAGGCGGCAAACCATACCTCACAGGGTGGTACGCGGGCGATTTCTGTACTGCAGCAGGGGAATACCATGGGATATATCGCCGCCGCAGCCGTGGTGGCCGTTGGTTTTATTTCGGGCATACTGCTCTACCAGGAGCCCCCGGCCGAGAATAGTGCAAACGGCACCGGACAAACCACTCAGTCGGCATCAGCAGCAGCTCCAGCCCCCTCCACCGTCGATTTCGAGGGGAGTAAACAGGAGGTCACCGCAGAAACGGTTCCGGTCAACAGCGTTAGACCCTGGGTGGATAACAAGGAAATCTTGCGATTCCAGGACCAGTTCAGCAGCGAAAACCAGGCGCAGTTTGATTCCATGCTGAATACCTCGATGCAAAAACTTAAACCGATCAACGATCCCCTGTACTTGAACCCCGATTCACCGTCTCTACAGTTAACTGGATCGGAACAGTAAAAGAAGTCATTTTTTTGACGTTACAAATGCAGCTTAACCGGCTGCATTTTTTATTTTATAGGTGTGAACCGACAATTGTAACCCCGTCGACCCATTACTGCATAACGGTGATTGTACACTCCAGTGCCATAATTTTTCGAACCGTCGATTACTCGGAATCGAGCAAGATTGTGACCCTGTTTACCCGGGAACACGGGAAAATTGCCGTCATGGTTCGGGGAGTCAAAAAGCCGAAAAGTAAATTTTCAGGATTAATGGAGGTCGGGAACCTGTTGGATGTAGTCTACTATTATAAATCGTCCCGCTCGGTTCAGACACTCTCGGAGGCCAGTTACCTCGAAAAAACTTTTCAAATACGTTCGGATGTTGAGAAGATGGCCACTCTGACCTCCGCCGTTGAGCTGATGGGCCAGCTGCTGCACGATGAGGAGGTAAACCTGCCGCTGTTTGATGTGGCAAAACGCTTTATTTTGTGGCTGAACGACACCGATGAATCTCCGCAGCAGATTTTCCCGTATCTCCAGATCAGACTTGCCGAAATCACGGGTCATGGCCTGCAGCTGCATCTCAACAACAGTGATGCAGGCAAGGAAACGCCAGAGCAACAATATTACTTTAAGTTAGAAACAGGACTGATTTCCACGGAAAGTGCGGCCTCTTATTCCTACAGGTTGACCCAAAACCAGTTTAGGTATGTTCGACTGGCCCTTGAGGCCCGCAGTTCCAGACTGTTCAGCATTAAATTTGAAACCGGTGAGCTGAAAGATCTGGTTGATCTTCTGGATCGCTATTTTAAATTTCATGTTGAAGGGTTCAGGAATCGCAAGTCCGATGCTATTTTTGAACAATTACTTCAGGAGTAACCCATGAACACCCGAAACAGGTATCTCTCCGGTTTTCTTTTTATGCTGATCGGCATACTGATCGGAACCCTCTTGTCGCTGTACCAGCAGGGGGTGTGGATCAATGACCATTCCCGCGTTAGTGTTACGGAGGTAAAGCGCAGCAGCGAACCGGTCATACCCGAGCAGGAACTGAAAAATGTGGACGCCCGGTTCCTGTTCCGTTCGGTGGCCGAACGTGTCAAACCGACCGTGGTGTATATTGAGACCGTTGTGCCCGTGAACGGTTCCGATATGCCGGACGATGAAAATCACGACCGGGAAGAAGGTTTCTGGGACCGGTTCCTGCCGCATAAAGCGCGAACAGTCGGTTCCGGCGTGTTGATATCGAGTGACGGGTACGTGCTTACCAACAATCACGTTATCGACGATGCGGTGCAAAACGGGATTGAAGTGGTGCTCAACGACAAGCGGATGTTTAAAGCGCGCGTGGTGGGAACTGATCTGTCAACCGACCTGGCGGTCATCAAAATTGACGGCAGCGATCTTCCCTCCATAGTTGTGGGCAATTCCGACAGGGTGAATGTGGGCGAGTGGGTACTTGCGGTCGGCAATCCGTTCCGGCTGCGGTCGACCGTCACTGCGGGAATTGTAAGCGCGCTGGGTCGTGATGTACAGATCATCAATGACCAGATGCGGGTGGAAAGCTTTATACAGACGGATGCGGCCATCAACAAGGGGAACAGCGGCGGAGCGCTGGTCAACACCAGCGGAGAACTGATCGGTATCAACACAGCGATCGCCTCCCAGAGCGGAAGCTACCAGGGTTACGGGTTCGCAGTGCCTGCGAACCTTGCGATCAAGGTGGCACGCGATATTATTCAGTACGGAGAAGTGCGCAGGGCCCTGCTGGGCGTTTCCATCCGGGGAGTGGATCACCGGCTGGCTGAAGAGCTCGGAATGAATGAGATACGGGGAGTTATGATCTCTGAGGTGGCCCCTGGGGGCGCTGCGGACGAGTTTGGCCTGCAGGACCGCGATGTGGTGCTTGCCGTTAACAAGGAACAGGTGGACGAATCTAATGAGCTGCAGGAAAAAATCGCCGTGATGAGTCCGGGCGAAGTGGTAAAATTGACCATCTGGAGAAACGGGGACCAGTTTGATAGAAATGTGAAATTGGGTCGGCTGGAATCCGGCGGGAGTGAGCTTTTCTCCGCTAACCGGCTACAGCTGCGTCAGCAGGAGGAACCGCAAGATAATCCGGAAAACGGGGACTATGGCGACGGGGTGGAGTTTGGTAGGTTCGGGACACTCGGTTTTGAGGTGATGGCACTCTCAAAACCGGAAGATGCACGGAAATTCGATCTGATCATAACGGAGATTGAGGAGGGTTCAGAAGCACAGAAACGGGGATTGAAAGAGGGATACCAGATAAAAAAAGTGGGCGAAACTGCAGTTGAAGATATGAAAACTTTACAGGATCTTGTCGACCGTAGTTTGGAAGATCGCGACTCGGTCGTGCTTCAGGTCGAAACAGAAGATGGTGCTGTCGGCTTTTATGAATTGAAACGGTAACAGACGAATTTTTTGATGACGCATAGTTACAAACCGTATCTGCTGGCAATGGCAGCGATTATCGCAGTCTCCTGTTCCGCCAGTCAGCAAGCCACGAAATCAACTACCGACCGTCCAAGCACCGAAAGCACCAGCATCTATCCTGCCTGGTTTTCCGCTGAGCGTGAATTTGTACAGAATGATTCTGTATTTACCGCCTATGGGGTGGCTATCGGTGCAGATTCGGCCGAAGCGGCTGCGTTTGCAATAGAAAAGGCGAAAGCGAACTTCCAGCAGCATTTTTCCTCCAGACTGGAGTCTGTTCGTGAGCAGGCGGTGGTGGAACAGGGTAGTAATGCCGGGCAGATCGATTCCGGCCGCTTTATCTTTGCCCTTAGAAACGCCGAAGCGGTACTCCCCGGTTATCTCCGGCTTAACCGAACATCGGCGGAGGTCAACGGGGAATTCAGCAGTTACCGCGCGTTTGCCTCGGTGATCATAACAAAACAGCGTCTGTTAGACCGCCTCGAAGACGAGTTGAAATCTGCCGGCCAGGCCTGGCAGGTTCTTCGGTCCTCAAATGCATTTCAGAAACTGTAGGGTCGGTTCGATTAGATTCCAGCCGGAATTTTTTTCATTTCCGAAATGGACACCCAGCCCTCGCAAATTCGAAGTAATGGAACCCTGTGGGTCCCGGGGCGAGGGTGGATGCCCGCAATACACACGATTTCAGGGGAAATTCCTCGGGATTACTTGCCTGTATCTTCAACAAAAAGCTTCTGTATCATCGGGATCCATTGAATTATTGTGGGTACGGGAATACTTTTTTCAATGATATCTATTACCCTGTAACAGTGGTACTGAAAATTATTGCGCTCTTCTCCTTTTTGCCTCTGTACGCACGAGAACTGCCATAAAAAAAGGGAGTGCCGGTCAGCTCCCGGCACTCCTGCATGCGTTTGGAAAGTGTGAAACGTTACATGTTCTCAACGATCTGGTTGCCGAACTCCGAGCATTTCAGGAGCGTGGCATCGTCCATGAGACGTTCAAAATCGTAGGTCACTTTCTTCTGGCTGATCGATTCCTCGATCCCTTTTTCGACCAGTTTTGCCGCCTCGTTCCAGCCGAGATACCGCAGCATGATTACTCCGGAAAGAATAAGTGACCCGGGGTTGACCTTGTCTTGCCCGGCATATTTCGGTGCGGTGCCGTGGGTTGCCTCAAATACGGCATAGCCGCTGTTGTAATTGATGTTGGCACCCGGTGCAATACCAATACCGCCCACACAGGCCGCCAGGGCATCAGAAATATAATCGCCGTTCAGGTTAAGTGTTGCGATCACGTCATATTCGTCCGGACGCGTCAGGATCTGCTGCAGGAAGGCGTCGGCAATAACATCTTTGACCACGATGCCGTTGGGGAGCTTGCACCATGGACCGCCGCCAAACTCCTCGGCGTCGAACTCTTCTTTGGCAACTTCGTACCCCCAGTTTTTAAAACTGCCTTCGGTAAATTTCATGATGTTGCCCTTGTGAACGAGTGTCACACTTTCGCGGTCGTTGTCGATCGCGTACTGGATCGCAGACCGGACCAGCCGTTTGGTACCCTCGATGGAGACCGGTTTAATGCCAAGCGAGGTGGTCTCCGGAAACCGGATCTGGGTTACGCCCATTTCATCGATCAGGAATTTTTTGAGCTTCTCATTTTCTTCGGTTCCCGTCTGGTACTCGATACCCGCATAAATGTCTTCGGTATTCTCACGAAATATCACCATATCGGTTTTTTCAGGGTGTTTAACCGGGCTCGGGGTCCCCTTGAAATAGCGGACCGGCCGCACGCAGGCGTAGAGATCCATCTTCTGTCTGATCGCCACATTCAGCGACCGAATTCCGCCGCCCACCGGTGTGGTTAACGGTCCCTTGATCGCAACGAGGTAATCTTCAATGGCATTGAGGGTATCCTGGGGCAGCCATTCATCATCACCGTAAAATTTGACCGCTTTCTCACCCGCATAAATTTCAAACCATTCGATCTCCTTTTCACCGTTATAGGCCTTCCTGACGGCACTGTCAATCACGTGTCGCATCGTGGGGGTAATATCCACCCCGATACCGTCCCCCTCGATAAAAGGGATCACCGGGTTGTCGGGAACATTCAGCGTGCCGTCTGAATTTTTGGAAATTTTCTGGCCGTTGTCAGGTGGCGTAATTTTATTGTAGTTCATAGGCAATAATGAATAATTAGAGGTTCAATTTCGGTGGTAAAGTATACCAAAAATTTGGGGCAGGTGCACGAAGCGAGTTGCCGACAATCAGGCCACTGAATTGGGGAGGATCCGGGAGGTTTTTCGGCTGCATACAGTCCTGTGGACCAGCACGCGTGACGGGGGACCGGAGAGTTGGATTCCGTTGATATTCGGATGCGTACATACCCCGCAACAGGGTAACTGAAACCCGTTCTGTGAGGATGGACAAGGGATCATTGCCGTTTTCGGTTAACAGTTCATAACTTTCGATTTGGTACTATTTGCCGTATCTTTTCGTAGGTGTAAAAAACGGAGGATTTGTCATGATTAAGTCAATGTTCGGGCATCGGCCCAGTCCAAAAAAATTCAACTACGAGTTCCGCTATTACGATCCCAAGGAGGACGAGCGAAAAAAGCGGCGTATCAAGATCAAACGGCCCCGCAGAAAAAGCCACCAGGGGCGCTCCGTACTGCTCTACGCACTGGGCTTGGCACTCGTCGTCTGGATCATTGCGGCCTTGTAGCTCGCTTTGTGTATTGACCTGTTAATATCTTGCCGTTTTTCCTAACTTTCCAGCTTTAACTCACTGCACCGCGGTGCATCCCGCTGATAATTGCAATACACAAACCAGCAACTATATTGAGCGAGCATACCGATACCTCCCAATCCATAATACATCAGCTCCCTCCGGAAGTATCCAATAAAATTGCCGCCGGTGAAGTGATCCAGCGGCCGGCCTCTGTCGTAAAAGAACTGCTGGACAATGCGATCGATGCCGGCGCCGACCAGGTGAAAATAGTGATCCAGAATGCGGGAAGGACCCTTATTCAGGTCATCGACAACGGCTGCGGCATGGGAGAGGAGGATATCCGCCTCTGTTTTGAGCAGCATGCCACCTCGAAAATCAACTCGGTTGATGATCTGTTCAAGGTTCGTACCCTCGGTTTTCGCGGGGAGGCGATGGCCTCGATTGCATCGGTGGCACAGGTAACGCTGAAAAGCAAACGTCCCGAGGATGAGATGGGATACGAGTATGAAATCTGGGGCGGCGAGGAAAAGGAGTTCAAGCCTGCGGCTGTGGAGAACGGGACCTCGGTAGCGGTGCGCAATCTGTTTTTCAACGTTCCCGCGCGTCGCCAGTTTCTCAAGACCGACGCCACCGAGTTTCGCCATATCCTGAAAACGATCCAGCAGGCGGCCCTCGGACATCCCGATATCGGCTTTACGGTAATTGCCGATACCGATCAGATCTATGACCTGGAAGCAGGTCAGCCGGTAAAAGATCGCATAGCGGCCATGTTCGGCAAAAGTTACAAGGCCAGCCTTCTGGAATTCCGGGAAGAAACCAGCTATGTAACCGTCCGGGGAGTGCTCGCTGATCCGAAATTGACCAAAAAAAGCCGGGGCGAACAGTTCCTGTTTGTAAACAACCGCCCGTTTCAACACCGGTACCTGACGCACGTGGTTCTGAATATTTACGATCCCTGGATGGGCGAAAATGAGTATCCCTTCTTTGCAATTTTCCTGGATATTGATCCCCGGCAGGTGGATGTGAATGTACACCCCGCCAAGGAGGAGGTCAAGTTCGAGGATGAACGCAGTATCATCAAGCTGGTGAAATCGGTGGTAAAGAAGGCGCTTAACGAACATTTTATGGTACCTCAGGTTGACCATGAACACGGGCGGGAGAAGCGTCAACGTCCCTCTGGATTTGATTCCGGATTTGGTGGAGATTTAAGCTTTGAACGTACATCGCGTACCGGGCGATCCGGACTAGGAGGTGAACAGTCCACCCGGTTCCCGTCCAGGATCAATTACGAGAAAAACAGAAGTCCCGGCCCGGGTGATCAGTTGGCGAAGCAGCTTTACCAGCAGGACGATAGCAGCCGGGAACAGCAACCGGGTGCAGGGGACGCGGCAAACAGGCCCGACCGCCGCCAGAACCGGAACTTCTGGCAGCTGCATAACAGCTATATTCTTACGCAAACGCGTTCGGGACTCTGCATGATTGACCAGCACGCAGCCCACAAGCGCATTATCTACGAGAAGGCATTGAACGCGACTGAATCGGCCCTGCCCAGCACCCAGCAGCTGCTTTTTGCCCAGACCGTGGAACTTTCGGCCACCGACTACAGCCTGCTGGAGGAACTGCACGGCATTATGCAGCGGATGGGGTTTAACATCCAGCTGATGAGTGGCAACACGGCTATGATCAACGGGGTGCCCGCAGATATCGACATTGGTGATGAGCAGTCAGTGCTCAAGTCGATGCTGCATCAGTACCAGGATTTGGA
>JAWVZC010000144.1:0-9444 GCA_033722415.1 Balneolaceae bacterium
CGGGATGGTAGCTGCCTATAGTGGTTTTGTCGCTAGCAGTAATTTGTCCATCCCCGTTTACATCCACAAACCGGAAGCGTCCCGGAGCGGCCCCGTCCTGGCTCACGTGGGCATCCACTTCGGCCTGGTTCATGAAGATACCGTCGGTTTTAAACCCGTAGAAGGTACCAATGGCGTTGCCCAATTGATTGATATTAAGGAATCCTTGTCGACCATCTGCAGGCCCAAAGAAAAAGTCCTGCTGACCATCGATACGAATAATCTCATTGCGGTAATGGCTGCCGTTCACGTCGATGTTCCAGGAGAGCTCGTTGCTGATGGTTCCGCGGTAGCTCAGCGACACATCGATCCCCTCGTTCTTCATCTTGCCGACGTTGACAAACGGCGGGGCGGCATTACCCTGGGTGGCCGGGGTCTGCGGGTCAAACAGCAGGTCATCCACCTCACGGCGGTACAGGTCCAGCACGAAGTTCAGGCGACCGTCCAGGAACTCGGCGTCGATCCCGAGGTTGTAGGAGATGTTCTCCTCCCACTTCAGATCATCGTTACCGTTGGAGGTCTTGGTGAATCCCTGCTGGATACTGCTGTTGGAGCCGGTAATATCATAAAAGGTACTTCCGGTGCCCCCGCCGAACTGGTCGACGGTACGACCGGTCGGAATCTGCTGGTTACCGGTAATACCAAAGCCGGCACGGACCTTCAGGTCGCTCAGCACATCCACCCCGTCCATGAACGACTCCTCGGAAATGCGCCACCCGATACTCCCGGCGGGGAACGTCCCCCAGCGGTTGTTGGAACCGAGTCGCGAGGATCCGTCGCGGCGAATGGTCGCGCTCAGGTAATACTTCTGGGCGTAGTTGTAGTCGATCTTCCCGAAGTAGGAGAGCAGCGTACTGAACCCGCCGAAGCTGTTGACGTTCTTGGTCCCCGGATCGCCCAGGGCATCCTGAATATAGCGGGCGTTTACGTCGTCGGTAATAAACCCGGCCATGGACCCGCCGATGGAGCGGTCGTTAAACCGGTTGGCCTCGGTGCCGGCCAGCACGTTCACGTTGTGGTTCTGGTTGAAGGTCTCAACATACGTCAGCGTGTTACTCCAGGTCCAGTTGGTAAACACCCCAAACCCTTCTCCCAGCGAGGTGACCAGGTTCGGTTCGGAGTTTTCCGGGGTCGGCAGCGAGAAGTTCTCATTTCGGTTGCGGCCGATATTGAACCCGAAACTGGTTTTGAACTCCAGCCCCTCATACAGGGCGGCCGTGGCAAAGGCATTTCCGACAAATGTGTTCGTCTCGGTCACATCATTGCGATTTTTCCAGACCTGGGCCACCGGGTTACTGCCGTTGCCCAGCGTGTTGGCCTTGGCCCCGCCGAAGTACTGCCCGTTAATGGCATGTACCGGGATAATCGGCTGCATTTTGATCAGCTGACCCACCGGCGTACCTTCGCCCATCTCCCCGGACTGCATACCGCCGCTGGTCTGGTCAATCGAGAAAGAAGCGTTCTCGCCAAAGGTGAAGATCCCGGCTTCAAACTGGGTATTGACCCGAATGGACCCACGCTTGTAGAAGTTGTACTTCATAGTGCCTTCCTGGTCGAAGTAGTTGAAGGAGACGTTGTAGGTAGCCCCCTCGGTACCGCCGGCGATATTCAGGTTGTAGTTCTGCGTCAGGGCCGGGTCAAACAGCTCGTCCCACCAGTTGGTACCCTGGCTGGCCGGCATAATCAGGTTCGGGCAGTTACAGACTTCAAAATCTTCCTCGGTAATCCCGAACTGGGCCTGCAGGTCGTTGGTCTGGTTGACCCCGTCGTTCGGCCAGATGTAGTTCGGAATGGACGGATTGTTCGGATCCCCGTAGATGTTCGTGGGCACGGAAAGTCCGGCATTGTCGTGGCTGCGCTTGATCACTTCATGGTAGGCAAACGGGTCCTGGATCAGAAAATCGTCATACCCGCCGACCGGCGTGGCCACGCCCCAGCTGGCATCGACCGATACCTGGGGAGCGCCCGGGGTTCCTTTCTTGGTCTCGATAATGACCACCCCGTTGTTGGCACGTGCCCCGTAAATGGAGGCCGCAGAAGCGTCTTTCAACACCTGCATCGACTCGATATCCTCCGGGTTGATGAAGTTGTTGAAATTCCCCTGCACCGGCGTGCCATCAATAATGTAGAGCGGGTCGTTGTTCTGGAACGAACTGACCCCGCGAATACGCACGGTCGTCCGCGAGCCCGGCGAACCGTTGGATTCGACCTGTACCCCCGATACGCGACCCTTCATCTGCTCCAGGAAGCTGGCTGAGGTGGTTTTCTGCATCCCTTCGACATCGGCCGAGGAAACGGCCCCGGTAATATCGGATTGGCGCTGGGAGGAGTACCCGGTTACAAAAATCTCTTCGCCGGTAAAGGTCTCCGGCTCCAGGGCGATATTAAGGTTCGTGCGACCGTTGATCGGCACTTCCTGCCGGGTAAACCCGACGAACGATACGACCAGCGTGTCGTTCAGCGAGGGCACGTCAAGGGTGAATTCTCCCTGCCCGTCCGTGGAGGTACCGATGGCGGTCCCCTTAACCACGATGTTTACCCCCGGCATGGTCTCACCGTTGTTGGCGTCTGTCACCTGCCCGGTAACGGTATCCTGAGCCTGGCTCAGGGCGGGCAGCGTGAGCAAGCCAACCATCATCCAGATGGGGATCAATTTCCCCAGCAGAGTGGCCAGTTTTCTGTATATGTGTTTATTCATTACGTAACTCCCTAAGGTTAATTAATGGTTATAGCTATGGTCTGTCAGGGAGGATGGCGATATGAATCGCATTTATCGAAATGAGGTGCAATACCTTGATGATAAATTACACGCAGGCGAACCAACTGTGCATATTTCCGTCATAACGAAGCCTACAACGTAATGTATGCCAGAATGGAACGTCTACACGCAACAGAAAAGAAAAGAATAAACAAATCGTGGACAGCCTAGAGACGATTTCTACCTGCAGTTGGGAGCCAACAAGCAAGTCTTGGTCATCTCCGTGAGTTGCCGGATCCCTTCATCCCAGTCATTCCTGTATCGTTATATCCCATATTTCCCTAGTCCTACAGACTAATTGTGCTGCAAATTTCTGCAGGCTGTAAACCTACGTTGGTTAGAAATTAGTGAACGATATGTGTTTAGAGCACACTTGTTTTAAAATTTTCTTTACAGCACTCTACATATAACGCATTTTGGAAAAGAAAATCAAAAAATGATCGAAAACTTCTTGCAACAATTTGCAATATCTTTGCAAGCATCATCAGCCGGTAATGGTACCACAGAAACACTGTTTTTCAGAATATTTCCGGGAACTGAGGGTTGCTCGTGCCGATGGTACTCTCCACACCCCGATATTTCTTATCGGTAAACCATTGAATGCAATATATTTACAAAATTTTCATCCGGCCAAACCCCATTTCGGACACAATGAATGGCACCGGTTCCCGCTTGTTCCCAATGGTCCTCTTTGCAACCGGCAGCAGCACATAATAGCGGTACCAATATTAGGTAAAATTAATATTCCACAGAACCATTAAAAACAAATACCGAAGGACTCTCCCGGCACAAGGGGCTGCACGGGATGTGACCGCCGGGCATTCGGTGCGAGGTCACAGCCCGGTTTTGTTGTAAGATGCTATCTCCGTCTACTTCACCCTGCCTCATCTACACCCCTGGAATGGAACAGAGGGCATAACATATTTTGGTCGATCTGCCGTTTCGGTCTTTTGCATTCAAAACGATGTCGACCCGTCTTTTGCATTACGACCTAAATACAGCTGCTGCCCTGGTAATCCATGCAGGTACTGTTTTTACCCGCAAATGAGCTTGTTGTACTTTTAACGAGTCCCCGAATCTTTTCACGCTCTATAAATTGTTATATTTAACAGAATGGTAAATCTGTTATGGTTGTTACTACGTACAGGTTAGTAAAGTGATATCCCCAACGAACGCTGACTCTTATGAAATGGAAAGAACTGCTAATTCCGATTTTATCGATCTTTGTTCTGGCCGCATGTACATCAAAAGCCCAACAACATCAATCATCAACCGAATTAGCAGCTGAAACTAT
The DNA here is from genome assembly GCA_033722415.1 of Balneolaceae bacterium. Lineage (GTDB taxonomy): Bacteria > Bacteroidota > Rhodothermia > Balneolales > Balneolaceae > JAMQKA01. The sequence continues at coordinate 4,092 of JAWVZC010000144.1, forward strand.
GGACAGTGAAAACCTGGAACAGGCCACCTTTGGTGCCGGATGCTTTTGGTGCGTAGAAGCCGTATTCGAGGAGCTGAAGGGGGTTACACACGTTGAAGCCGGCTATGCCGGCGGGGAAGAGAAAAACCCGACCTACAAGCAGGTAGCCTACGGGCAGACGGGCCATGCCGAGGTGGCTCGAATCGTCTACGACCCCGAGGTGATCTCCTATGATCAGCTGCTCACCGTATTCTGGCATACGCACAATCCCACCACCCTGAACCGGCAGGGTCCCGATGTGGGGCCCCAGTATCGATCGGCCATTTTTTATCACAACGAGGAGCAGAAAAAGATCGCCGAACAGTCGCTCGAGGAAACTGACAACTCCGACCTGTGGGAGGATCCCATCGTAACCGAAATATCCCCGCTGAAAAACTACTCGAAAGCGGAAAATTACCACCAGAACTACTACGAGAACAATCCCAATGCCGGGTACTGCCAGGTGATCATCGCCCCGAAACTGAAAAAATTTCGGAACGAATTTTCCCATATGTTGAAAGCCGAGGTGCAGTAATTTGTGGTGGATGTCACCAAGTGATTAGACATTATCAGCGTTCGAGAAGACTCATTGTGGGGCAATGAATACGGGTTAAGGCCGGCTATTCAACCAAGCCTCTCCCCCCCCCCAAACCGTCATCTCGAACGGAGCCCCGCGGAGTGAGAGATCGTTATGCCCCAGGGCTGGAGCTGTTAATTAAGGGTCTGCCTAAATTCCCGGTCTGGTTTATTCACCGGGAATGTATGCATCAGGGTGCAAAAACATTTATGAAATAGCGATAGGCTATTTCTACACGTATGTTGCCTGAGGCCTATGGCATCACAGCTTGTATTGCCCGATGTGGCTGCCCTTCTCCGGAAAGATTTCTCGGTGACGCTCGAAATGACTCGTTGTGGGGGCAGTGAAAACGGGATAGGGCCGGTTGTTCACCCAAGCCTCTCCCCTCAACCCGTCATCTCGAACGGAGCCCCGCGGAGTGAGAGATCTTTACGTCACAGGGCTAGTACTTATTAAAAATATCCCAGTCTTCTCACTGCAACTGGAGCAGCCACATGTCAGCGGAATTAGCAGTCTCCCGAACAAGATCAGCTATTCTCCCTTTACAGGTCTGCAGCTATTTTTGTCAGATTGGGCATGTTGAGCCAGCACATGTGGCCCTTACCGGAATACTTTTCCTGATTCTGATTTCTGCCCTTCGCCGGGAAGATTTCTCGCTTACGCTCGAAATGACTCGTTGTGGGGCAGTGAATACCGGGTAAGGCCAGCTATTCAACCAAGCCCCTCCCTTCAACCTGTCATCTCGAACGGAGCCCTGCGGAGTGAGAGATCTTTACGTCACAGGGCTAGTACTTTTTAAAAATATCCCAGTCTTCTCACTGCAACTGGAGCAGCCGGATGTCAAGCGGAATGGTTCAGGATTACCATGAGGTTATTTTGTGAATATTGCTTTGTAATTCAATCTCTCAACGCGTTTGGATCTGTTCAGGTATGCAATCGCATCTTGGTTCATTGTTCAAACAGCTTTCGGCACCCAGCAGTGCGAAGAAGAGACATTGATAAGTTAATTCATGTGATGCGTAACGCGTATGTTTTACCATCATGCAGCACCGGGCATCACTTTTTAAATATTTTAAAATTTAAACTTCTTGTATCATACTATAATTATTTATGTTACCGGGCCGGTTTCAGCATGCTTCAGGCCACCGCCCGTAATTTTGAATTGTGTGAGAACTAATCGTCTCAAAACTTGTTACAATGAAGCAGGATGTTCGGAACTGTAATCAAAAACCAAATACATAAGTCGAGATGGAAATGAACAAACTATTACTCTCTTTATTACTGACCGCAGCACTTCTGTTTTCTGTTTCACACCAGTCCGTGGCCCAGGACCGGGCCAATGAAGCACGGGTCAGTCCCAACGCCTCGGTTAGCCAGTCAATCGGAACCACCAACGTAACCATTCTCTACGGGCGGCCAAGTGTCAAAGGACGCAATGTTTTCGGCGGACTTGAACCCTATGGGGAGGTCTGGCGCACCGGGGCCAACGAGGCCACAACCATCACCTTTTCCGATGACGTGCTGATCGAGGGCGAAAAGCTCGAGGCCGGCACCTACGGGCTCTTCACTGTACCCGGGAAAGAGGACTGGGTCGTCATATTCAACAACGTGCCAAACCAGTGGGGTGCTTTCGATTACGACAGCAGTGAAGATGCCCTGCGTGTTCGGGTGGAACCGGAGCAGGGACGGCCGATGGAACAGTTGATGTTCTACTTTGAAGATGTAACCACGAGTTCGGGAACAGCGGTGATGCACTGGAGTGAGGTAAAGGTACCGTTCACCATAGAACCCGCATCCTGACGTCTTATCAGCAGCGATCACCAAGATAACAGGGCACTACCGGGTGAAGCGATTTCTCACCACGGTATCCTGCTGCTCTTCACCTTTCTCTGGGGTGCCAATTTTATCCTGGCGGAAGTGGCGCTGAAGGAGATGGCTCCCATCTCTTTCAGCGTTTCCCGTTTTTTTATGGGAGGTGTAGCCATGCTGGCCGTGCTCTACGGCCAATGTTATTACGACGCCCAAGAAGAGGGCAAGCCGTTCCGGTTTTTTCCCCGAATTGAGCGGGGCGACTGGGTTCGCCTGCTGCTTGTTTCGGTTTTCGGGGCTACACTCGCACCGTGGCTTGGTATTGAGGGCCTGGGATTGACGCACGGCGCCCGCGCCTCGATCTGGCTGGCGCTCGGACCGGCCGTCAGTACCGGTTTCGGCTACCTGCTGAGCACCGAGCATATGGGACAAACCGGCTACCTGGGCGTGATCCTGGCCGGGCTCGGGACGGTCACGCTGGCCTACGAGGGTTTGATGGTGGAAGGGTACTGGGTGGGCGACCTGCTGCTCTGCGTGGCCCTGATCCTCACGGTCGTGGAACTTCACCTGATCAAGCCGCTGGCCCGAAAATACGGTTCCATCAGCATGGTGGCAATGCGCACCGTCATCGGGGGCACACTCTATATCCTGATCGCCTCTCCCTCCCTAGCCCAGGAACCGTGGCTGAACCTCGGCATGTGGACCTGGATCGCCATTCTTGCCGGCGGAGCGATCGGCGTTGGAGTGGGACAGTGGGTCAAGGTGCGCGCCCTCCGCTCGCTGGGCCCCACCCAGGTGGTGATCTACGGCAACCTGGTACCGATCGCCGCCCTGCTTATCGCCTGGCTTTCCGTGGGACAGAATCCTTCGCTTAACGAGATCGTCGCCTGCGGTCTCATCATTGTCGGGGCCATCCTGATCCAGGTGATCGACGCACGAAAAAGCCGTACGGTGAGATCCAAAGAGGATGATGAACTCTCGGTCGTTTCCAGCGCCAAACAGGAGTGAGTGATTTGGGCAAATGGCCATCTGTTCAATGACTAAACAAGGAAAAGACTCAGCAGAAACACCATCAGCATGCCCGAGACACCCGCCACGGCCGAACCCGCCGTCTGCAGCCGGTAGGCCTGGGAGACATCCATCCCGGAAAACTGACTGACCACCCAGAAATAGCTGTCGTTGGCGTGAGATACCGTCATCGCTCCAGCCCCGATTGCGAGCGTCACCAGTACCGGGCCCAGCCCCTCAGCCATGCCCGCACCCGACAGCAGCGGCAGCATAATCGAGGCGCTGGTGATAATGGCCACGGTAGAGGAACCCTGCGCGCTCTTCAGTGCGGCCGCAATGAGAAACGGCAGGAAGATGCCGATATTCCAGTCGGCCAGGATCTGTCCCAGGAAGGTACCGATCTCCGTAGCCCGCAGCACGCTCCCAAACGCCCCGCCGGCACCCGTAATCAGGATGATGGTACCCGCGCTTTTGAGCCCGTTGCCCACCCACTCACCGTACACCTTCGGCCCCCGACTGCCGGGCGGGATCGTGCGAAATGCCAGGAACACCCCGATAATCAGCGCCGTGTTGGGATCACCCAGGAAGTTGATCGCCTCCACCAGCCATCCCTCACCGAACGGGGCTGACGGCAGGGAGGCCACGGAACCGATCGCGATCAGAATCATCGGCACGAGGATCGGCAGCAGGGCCGTAACGGCCCCGGGTCGCTGCCCGTACCCCAGCTCCGACTGCTCCTCCTTCTGATCCTGGTCGGAAGCCAGCGGTTTGTCCGGATCGATATAGATCTTCTTCCCGATATAAGTGGCAAACAGGTAGGTGATCACGATTACGGGAATCGTCACAGCGATGCCGAGCAGGATGACCGACCCGATATCGGCCTCCAGGGTGCCGGCCGCGGCTATGGGACCGGGTGTGGGCGGCACAAACACGTGGGTGGCATACAACCCCATGCTGAGCGCCACGGCAAAAGTGGCCATCGACTGCCGGGTTTCGGAGGCCAGGGAGCGGTTGAGCGGCGACAGGATCACGAATCCCGAATCACAGAACACCGGAATCGAGACGATCGCGCCGGTAATGCTCATCGCCAGGGCCGAACGCGCCTTGCCGATCGCCCGGATTACGAGGTCGGCGATCACCCGCGTGCTGCCGCTCTTCTCCAGCAGTGCCCCGATGACTGTTCCGGCCGCAATCACAATCCCAATCGACCCCAGCGTGCCGCCGAAGCCGTCCGTGATCGCCTTCACCGTCTCGGTTCCCGGTAGGCCCGCAAACAACCCCACACCGAACGCCGCCAGGATTAGCGCCAGGAACGGGTGCAGCTTCCAGCGCGCCGTACCCCACACGATAAACAGAACCGCCACCAGCAGTAGTCCCAACAACAGGTATCCGTACATCCGCTACCTTTCTCTTTGATTTCTGTTTTCCATCCCGCACCCATTATACAAATCTTTCAGAAAATGGCAATCGCAGCGGTCAGCGGTCAGCGGTCAGCGGTCAGCGGTCAGCGGTCAGCGGTCAGCGGTCAGCGGTCAGCGGTCAGCGGTCAGCGGTCAGCGGTCAGCGGTCAGCGGGAAAAGTTGTTCTTTGCACTTAATTATCCAAATTTGAAGAAAAAACAGCATCGTTTGGATGTTTTGTTAATTTCACCACAACACCCAGAATTTTATTTACGGGCTGTTCGTTATATTTTTCGTCTTGTGGAAATCGAGAATGGAATTCTTCTGTTTTCTGTACACTGACCCTTTTACAAACTGAGTCCCGACTATGCCGTTTCCGATACCGATAGAGGCCCTGCAGCAGACCCAGACCCTAGCGATGATCGGAATGCTGGTGCTGCTGATGATGTGGGAGCAGGCCGCCCCGTTTTATGATTTTTTTCAGAAGTCGCTGCGAAAACGAGGTCCGCACGACCTGAAAAACCTGTTCGTGGGACTGGTA
>JAWVZC010000145.1:0-9443 GCA_033722415.1 Balneolaceae bacterium
GATTGTCGGAGACGGAGATAATGATCCCCACATCTTTTTGAGCCGTAACTCCGACTCCCACGGCTTCCACGCCGCTGAGGGAAAGCCACTGGCTTTCATTTCGGGCTTTTACTTCCTTTGCTTTTTCAGTTCGGTCAGGCATTAGTGGTGATATCTTTTTGTTGTTATTGTGTTCACTTCACGGCTGTTTTCAGTACATCTCTCAGGGTAATGTAACTCCAAGGCCGTCAAACACGTTTCCAATACGGTTGATAATGGTTGAGGTATCGCTTCCGGCAAACAGCAGCCCCACAATGTGATTGTCATTATCAAGAACAACCGAACCGCTGTCTCCACCCTGACTCATGCTTCCGGCCATCAATTGGTCAACAAATGTGGCAACTTTATTGGCCCCGTAATTGACACGAACCGTCACATCCACCTGCTCAATAACCCCCGTGGTGAATCCCGTGGTCCGTCCGCTCTTTTTGATCTCCATACCCAGTGCCCCCTCTTTTGTTCCGGAAATGGTTCCGATATTGAGTATCTCCTCATCAACATCAGATGAATTAAGCGGACGCGCTATGGCGCAATCCACTTTGTTCTCCGACTGCTGCTGTATCCGGTACGGTTTTAGCCGGGTGCTGCTGCCGGTAGCCGAAGCTGCGGCATTCAGTATCATTGCTATGGAGCTGGCAGTGGGACACTCCGGCTGATCAATACCGTCATCAAACGTAATCGGTACAAAATCAGTCAATTCGGCGATTTTGTCCCCCGGTGTTTGTCCCCCGTCCGTGGGGCCCGGTTGCACGATGGGATCGCCGGGGGAGGCATCGTTGCTGTTGGCGAGTACATGGTTATTTGAAAGGATATAAAGGGTATTGTCCTTTTTTACCAGGCAACCCAGGGTACCCGCTGTAATATTGATATGACCGATGCTTACCCCGCCCGGGGCCGGACGAAATCGCCCTGTGGGATCCTGTCGCGCCACAAATGGTCCGTTTGGCAGTACGTCCGTCACCACACTGTCGATCTGCTTCGGGATAAGGTCGCTTTTACTCAGTGAAGCTTTTGCCTTTTTGGATTCTACGGAACAGATAATAGAAAGCTCTTCGGTTCTTTTGCCCGATACTTTTTTGAACCCGATGCCCGTGGCTACCACATTCGGTTTGCTCATGAGGGTTGCTCGTGTCTCCGCAAGTGTATGACTTATGCTCTCAAAACTGCTGTTCATAATCTCCCCTTTTATCCCGGTTTATTGTCGATACCTGGTTACAGGTGTTGTTCGCCCATCATAATTACCATACAAATCTATAAATAATAGTGATTTAGACAAATATTTATATACCAGCCGCAAAAAAATAAGTGCAAGGATCGCTCCTTGCAGCCCGGATTTAACCACATTAATTAAAAATTCCGGTACGGTACTACGGCAAAGTAACCGTAGCCAACCGGGTGGCCGCCACCTGCTATCCGAATACGGGTTACGCCTCCTGCCGGAAATCATACCGGCGGGACGGTTCATCTGTACAGACCGGTAACATGAGTAACGGTGATTCGCACAAGCTGTGCGGAGTCAATCAGCGTTAGAACAACAGCCGGGATTGCTCACCGCGTAATCAGTTTATGAGCAAGGCCTCCCGACGGTAGCACTTGAAAACTTCCCGAAAGGGCAGGGGTTCGGCAAGGTTTCCCGGGATAATGCTGCTGAGCGACCAAGTTTGGTGGATCTCACACCATATCATCCGTTGGTGATTGTAAATTAGCATGTAGTTACTGAATGGTATTTCAATATCATCTTAGGTGAGGAATTTCGACCGGTTCGGGGATGGGGGCCTGAAAAACAGCCTGCAGATATTCAAGGTTTGGCAGGTTAGCTGCAGGTGCGACGATTCTGCATCTGTGATCTGTTCGAGAAAGTGTCACCGCTGCCTGGCTGCAGCAGCCGTGGCCGTTAAGAGGTAAATCAGAACTGTTGGATTTCGTCCTAAAAAGCGCTATTTTTGCGTGCCTGTTCAATCAGGGTACCCAGTTTCTGTTTTTACAATTCGGAGACCCTGGGTGGCATACTTAACCTGCTGTTCCGAATGTGATCGGGACGGCTGTTTTCAATGAAAACAACCAAAGGAAACCAACAGATGAGTAGAAATTATTACGAGCTGACCTATATAATTAACCCCGTTCTGGAAGACGAACAATTTGATGAAATCGTCAATAAATTTACCCAATTTATCCGGGACAATGAAGGGGAGCTCGATGAAGTCGACGAATGGGGGATACGAAAATTTGAATATGAGATGGACGGTAAGAACAGTGGCTACTATGTCAATGCCTACTTTACCGCTCCCGGTGAGTTGATTGAGAAGCTGGAACGTCAATTGCGGCTGGATGATAACATATTGCGATTTCTCACCCTCAAGTATGACGCCAAAATGCTCCGTCACCGCGACCAGCAGCGCAAGGGCATCGTACCGAACGTATTTGCGCATGAACAGCAGGAGGAAGAGGAAGAGGAAGAAGAAAATTAACCGCCAATTGTAAATTGTGAATCTGCAACATTCTGACTTGCAGATCCAACCTAAAACAACGAATTAACTACCATGATTAAGAATCCTTCACACCCGAAAAAGGGACAGATACGCACCCGGGAATGCAAGTTCACAAAAGCCGGGATTGAATATATCGACTACAAAGATACCGATCTGCTGCAACGTTTTATGAACGATCAGGGCAAAATTCTGCCGCGGCGGGTTACCGGAACCAGCGCGAAATACCAACGGCAGCTGGCTACCGCAATCAAGCGGGCCCGTTTCCTAGGAATGCTCCCCTATGTAGCAGAAAATCTCAGATAAAACAAGGATCTCTACCTATGCCAAAACAGATGAAGCTGATTTTAAAGGAAGATGTCGAAAAGCTGGGAGATGCCGGTGAGGTGGTAGAAGTGAAGCCCGGTTACGGCAGGAACTACCTGATTCCGCAGGGTAAGGCTGAGATTGCCACACCCGGGGCTCTCAAACAGCTGGAGCTGATCAAGGAGAAAGCCGAACGCCGCGCAGAGTTGACCATCGAGAAAGCCCAGAAACTGGCCGAGCGACTTGAAACGACGTCGGTCACGATTCCTGTTACCGTGGGTGAAGACGAAAAGATTCACGGATCCGTTACCAATCAGGATGTCGCCGATGCTCTTGCAGAGCGGGATATCGAGATCGACAAGCGTAAGATCTCGCTGGACCAGGACATCAAAACACTCGGAGAATACACGGCTACCGTAAACTTGATTAGTGAAATCAAACCACAAATTAAAGTTTGGGTAGTCAAAGAATAATGTGAGATCCCGGGAAGGCATTATAAACCAACGACTACCATGAAAAGCAGACTAATGTATGTTTTTATGGGGATAGCGCTTCTGGTGCTTTCCCCATTTTTTGTTCAGGCCCAGATGATCGACCCGGTATCCTTTGAAGTTACCGCTCAGCCGGATGAAGTACGGGCCGGAGAAGTGTTCGAGGTAACGGTTCGTGCTTCCATCGACGGGAAATGGCATCTCTACTCTGTTAACAACGATCCCGATGCCGGGCCCTATCCCACCCAGTTCTCATCGGCAAATCCGCAGCTGGCGGTAGCCGGAAAAGTCAGGGAATCGGAGGCGGCGATTGAGTACGATCCCAATTTCGATACGGAGTTGGGATGGCACACGAAGCAGGCGACCTTCACCGTTCCGCTGGCATTCAGGACGGGTACGTCGGGCAGTTCCATGATTGACTTAGAGGTTTTGTACCAGGTGTGCGATGACAAGGCGTGCCTCCCGCCCAAAACCAAGTCAATAACCAGCGGAATCCAGGTGGCCGGTGTCGCTGATAATCCATTTACCGATTTCCCGGAGCAGCCATCCCCGGAATCCGGTGAATCGGCTGCTGCAGCAGGATCTGCCGGGTCACCGGAATCAGGGGAGGCCGAAATCCAGCCTTCTGCCAGCGGATATACCGGCGGCGGTGTGTTCTCTTTTCTCTGGATCGCCCTTACAGCCGGTTTTGCGGCTCTTCTGACCCCGTGTGTCTTCCCGATGATTCCGCTGACCGTCTCATTTTTCTCCAAGCAGAACGAGGGCAACAACAAGAGGGCGGTGGGTCAGGCGATGCTTTTTGGATTCGCCATCGTTGCCACTTTTACCATTCTCGGGGCACTGCTTGCAGCCCTGATCGGAGCCTCAGGTGCCAACCAGTTTGCAGCGAACCCCTGGGTGAACCTGTTTATCGGGGTTGTGCTGATTATCTTCGCCATGAGCCTGCTGGGAATGTTTGAACTGAGATTACCCTACCAGCTCACCAACTGGCTGAACCGGAAAAGTAATGAGAGTTCCGGCATACTGGGTGTTCTGTTCATGGCGCTTACCATAAGCGCTGTTTCATTTTCCTGCACCGCCCCGTTTGTGGGCGGGGTACTGGCGGCCACGGCAGGGGGGGAGTGGTTCTATCCAATCCTCGGGATGGCCGGTTTTTCAGCGGCGTTTGCCTCTCCATTTGTTATTTTTTCCCTGTTCCCCCGCTGGCTGGAATCCCTGCCGCAGAGCGGGTCGTGGATGAACGTCGTAAAGGTACTGCTGGGATTCATCGAGCTCGCCGCCGCATTCAAATTCATATCCAATGCCGATCTGGTTTGGCAGTGGGGAATCGTATCGCGGCCGCTGACCATCGCGGCATGGATAACGATCTTTTTCCTGGCGGGGCTGTATATCATCGGTACCTACTCCCTGAAACATGAAGCAAAACCGGATCAGATTGGTACCGGGCGACTTATGCTGGCGATTCCTTTTTTCCTGTTCAGCTTTTACCTGATACCGGGATTGCTCGGGGCATCACTGGGGATATGGGATGCCTGGCTGCCGCCGAAACAGGCGACCGACGTGAGTGTAGTGTACTCCATCGCACAAACCGGGGGGGCGCAAAGCGAAATGGAAAACTGGTCCGATGATTACCAGGCTTCGGTTGAAATGGCCCGGGAGGAGTCAAAGCCGGTATTCATCGATTTCACCGGGTATACCTGCACCAACTGCCGGGCGATGGAAACCAATGTGTTCCCGCTGCAGGAAGTTCAAAAACGATTTGCAAAAATGGAAAAAGTTCGACTATATACGGACGATGGGATTGATGGGCCAAAGAACCAGCAATTTCAATTTAAATTAACGGGGACCGTAGCGCTGCCGACATATGTGATTGTAGATCCGTATTCCGGCAATGTGCTCGATCAGTTAGTGGGATATGCCAATGAAGAGAAATTCAGACAGTTTCTCGACAACGGGTTAGACAGGTTCACTCCTAAAGCGAGCGGTTCGGCTTCTCTGGTTAATGAATAGAAATGTAAATTCTGTTTAAGAACCTATTTTACCAAAATTAGTGGGCTTGTTATTTTGACATTTAAATCAAAATAATCTATCATTTTGCATCTTTGTAAGCCCGTAAACTTTAAATTTAACCATACATAACTGGAGTAATCGTATGACATCGTCAATAGCTCTCTTTCTGCTTCAAGCTGGAGCTGATCAAGGCTTTTTCAACGTAATTGTTCAAAGGTTTAATGAAGGAGGTACCTTCATGTGGCCGGTACTTGTAGCCCTTATCCTGGGATTGGCCATTTTCCTTGAGAGAATAATTACTTTGAACCTGGCCGATATCGACACCCGTAAATTTATCATCAACGTGCAGGAAGCACTTCAGGAAGGCGGGGTTCCGGCTGCAAAAGAACTTTGTGCGGAAACACGGGGACCGATCGCCTCCGTTTTCCAGGCTGGCTTGATGCGGGTTGATGAAGGAATCGAAGCGGCCGAAAAGGGGATCTCAGCGTACGGTTCAATTGAAATGAGTTTTCTGGAAAGAGGGCTTGTATGGCTGTCACTGTTTATTGCCATTGCTCCTCTGCTTGGATTTACCGGAACGGTTGTGGGTATGATTGAGGCATTCGATGCCATTGAACAGGCAGGAGATATCTCCCCGAGCCTGGTTGCCGGTGGTATTAAAACAGCGCTTCTCACCACCGCCGCCGGTCTTATTGCCGGTATTATTCTCCAGGTCGGGTACAACTACTGCGTGTCCAAAATTGACCGGCTTATTGCCGAAATGGAAGAGAGTTCAATCACGCTTATCGATTCTATTGTGGCTCTCAAGGAAGGGGAGCAAATAATCGATACCAGCGCCGAAGGCACGGCAGAAGCTGAATAATAACCTGCAACTTCTAAAGTTTAAGGAATAGATATGACTAGTGTAATAGGAATAGGAATTGCCCTGGGCCTGATCGGTATCGGTGTAATTGCCATGATTGTAGCCGGTGTTAAAAGTATGGCCACGGGCAAGCAGGATCTGAAGAGGATCTTAACCGTGCTCGTACCGTTTGCGGTGTTCGGAGTAATTTTTGGCATCGCCGGGGACGTGACCGATGCGGCCATTGGTACCATGTTATTTATGCTTGCAGCAATGGCATTGTTTATGGTACTGACCGGCCTGCGCAGTACTTTTAATATTTAAATCACGGGTAAGTTATGATTGGAGATAAGAAAAGAGATCGCGAGGATCCATCGGTCGGTGGTGCGGGAATGTCAGACATTGCGTTTCTTCTGCTGATATTTTTCCTGCTGGTAACCACCATCGATGTGGATACGGGTATAGGTCTCGTATTGCCTCCGGAACCGGAAGAGAACCAGGAGCCGCCACCCATTAAAGAGCGTAACATGCTCAAAATACTGGTGAACGCCCAAGGGATGGTTCTGATGGATGAAGAGCCCACATCACTCTCCGAGGTAAAACAGAAGGTGAAGGATTTTATTACCAACCGCGGTGAAGATCCCGATCTTTCCGAATCACCCGACAAGGCTATCGTGTCTATTAAAACCGACAGGCAAACCCCTTACTCGGTCTACATCGATATGTTGGACGAGGTTGTCGGGGCTTATGAGGATTTACGGAATACAGCATCCCAGGATCGTTTTGGAAGGCCGTATGACGCCCTTGAGGACAACAGCGAAGCCAAACAGCAGATACAGGATCTGTATCCGAAGAAAATATCAATCGCAGAGCCAGATCAAGGTTAGGATAATCTATTATGGCACATTTTCAGAAAAAATCTGCTACTACGAAGCAGGAAATCCCAACATCGGCGATGCCCGATATCGTCTTCATGTTGCTGATTTTTTTCATGGTAACCACCGTACTCCGGGAGGTTACCCTGCAGGTCCAGGTAGATTTTACCCAGGCCGAAAATATTGAGAAGATTGAACAGAAGCGCCTGGTAAGCTATATCTACATCGGGCCCGAGAAGCTATCCGGCAACCGTGTCGGCGAAACGAAAGTACAGATCGATGACTCAATCATCGAGGATTTGGGAGCGATAAGGAATATCATGTATGATAAACTCCAGGAGCAACCCAAACTTATCGTTTCTCTGCGTGTCGATGAAGACTCCGAATTCGGTATTGTTACTGATGTGGAACAGGAACTGCGTAAGGCGGGAACCCTGCGTATCAACTACTCCACGAAACGCGAGACCTGATTTCATACGTAAATTATAAATTGTTTAAAAGGCAGTGCACGATGTTAGTGCCTGCCTTTTTTGTTTAAATAATTCGTATCTGTGGACAACAACTCCTTCCGAAGTATCGAATCAATCGGCCGTCACCGGCTGATCGTAGAACTATCTGAACAGCTCACCACCCGAAACAAAAAGGTAATCAAGGGCATCGGTGATGATACGGCCGTCATCGAAGAAACCCAGACCTATGCAGGACTGCTCTCCTCCGAACAGTTTCTGGAGGGTGTTAACTTCGACCTTACCTACACGCCGCTGCATCACCTTGGTTACAAGGTGGTAACCGCCGCGGTCAGCGATATCTATGCCATGAACGGGCGGCCTGATACCGTACTGGTGAATCTTGGCCTGCCGAACAAGCTCTCCGTTGATATGGTCAACCGTATTTACCAGGGGATTAATGCAGCAGCCGTTGATTACGATATAGAAGTCGGCGGCGGAGATTTGACCGCCTCCCACCAGATTCTGACGATTGCCGTTACCGCACACGGCCAGGCGGAAAAAGAGCACTTGATATATCGCTCCGGCGCTCGTATCGATGATGCGGTTTGCGTTACCGGTGATCTTGGCGGTGCCATTGCGGGACTTCGAATACTCTTACGCGAGAAAGAGTACTGGCAGGATAGTCAGCAACAGCAGTTTCAGCCAGACCTGGAAGATTATGAGTATGTAGTACAGCGTCAGCTGGTACCTTTTGCACAAAAAACATTCATAGATACTATTGCCGAACTGGAGATGCTGCCGTCATCCATGATCGACCTGACACAGGGTTTGGTCAGTGAATTGTCGAATATCACTGATGCATCTGACACAGGTGCCATGATCTACCAGGCAGCCCTGCCTATCGCGCTGGAAACGCGCCAGGTGGCAGATGAAATGAAGGAGGATGTCGATAAATATGCCCTTTATGGAGGCGAGGATCTGGAAATGCTGTTTACTCTGAAAAAAGAACAGGTAGAGCAATTAGCCGATACTTTTTCTAACTTTACGGTGATAGGCAAAATTACCTCTGAGTACGATGAACCGGTCATGCAGACGGGAGAAGGTGAACTGGTCAGCTTTACTGAAGAGAATTAATTCATTCAATATACCGCCGGCTGCTGCGTTACATAATTAGCACAACATTATAGAGAACCTTTCGTAAGTCACCCTGTATTGATAACTGATATGGATTGAGGCACGCAGGGTATATTTATTTACCTTATATTTAGTTCTAGAAATTAATCGATAAAGACTTTAAATGTCAGATAACAAGAAAACACAGAAAAAAAGAGATTCCGATTCCAAGAATCCGATCAAGGGCAATAACAACAGCCCAAAGTTCCCTATATGGATCTATGCCGTGCTGTTGCTGGCTCTTTTTGGCATTCAGATATTCTTCATGAGTCAGGGAACAGGCAATCGTATTAAGTATAGCCAGTTCCTGGAGTATGTCGAGAAGGGCTATGTCAAAGAAATTACAATCAAGAATAACAGCATTATTACCGGAGAGTACAGCCAGAAGGCGGTGCAGGAAGGAATTGTAAGCCAGAATCAGGACCAAGACCAGTGGCAACTGACCGACTCCGAGCCATCCAACCTTTTCAATACTACGATGATTGAAGGCGACGAAATTCGTCCGCTGCTGGATGCCAATGAAGTGGTTTACGATGCCAAAATCGAAGAGAACTGGTTCGATGGCATTTTTGTGTGGTTGATCGTAATAGGCCTTGCTATTGCCTTCTGGATATTTATTTTCCGCCGAATGAATCCCGGACAGCAGGTACTGAATATCGGGAAAAATAAAGCCTCGCTTTATGACAAGCAGAAGGAAAACAAAGTCTCTTTCAGAGATGTTGCCGGCTTGGAAGAAGCCAAAGCCGAGGTTGAAGAAGTCGTAGAATTTCTTA
>JAWVZC010000146.1:0-9435 GCA_033722415.1 Balneolaceae bacterium
CCGACCTGGAAAGGATTACCTTTGACGGCAACATTTCGGCCGGGCTGAACAACGTAGATTACCTGCAGGGACCCGTTTCCTCGGAAATCGATGCCAGCCGGAACGATATATTCAGCAACTCGCTGCGCATTCTCAATCCCGGCGGATACGACAATCCCTACACCCATCAGTTTTCGCTGGGATACCAGCTGCAGATGGCGGAGGACAAGCTGTTTTATGTAGACCTGATGCATACCCGTTCCTACAACCTGTTCCGGCTTCGTGACCTGAACACGCCGGCACCGTATCCGCTTGATGATCTCGGTGATGTAACCGTTCGTACGCAGGCGCAGGCGGATGCCACCCGACCGGTACCGATATTTACCGACGAGAACGGAACCTACGGCATCGCCGGCGGAGATACACTCCGCGGGATCGGCCGGAATGTGGTAATGACCGAGACGAAAGGGGAAGCCCGCTACTGGGCGGCCAGCCTGAACCTGAAGAAGGCGCGTGCCGACGACGATTACTCCTATCGAATCAGCTACACGCTCTCGCGGTTGCGGAATAATACCGAGGATATCAACTTCCGCGCCAAAGACGCCAATAATTTTGAGGCCGAATGGGGCCCGTCGATCAACGATCGTACCCATGTGATCAGCGGCTTTTTTACCTGGTATCCGGCAGACGGGTTCTCCGTAAATGTTGCGGGGCTTCTCCAGAGCGGCCAGCCGATCAATCGCATTCCCAACGCCGAAATTTACGGCACCACCGACCTGAACGGCGACGGCCGCTCATTCGGAGCGGCATATGTGGGAAACAGCGACCGCAGTCCCGGGGAACCGCGCAACAGCGACCGGCTCCCCTGGTCCACCACCTTCGATACGGGTATCCAGTACCGGGTGCCGGTAACCGGGGGACAAAAACTGGAGTTGCGGGCCGATATTTTCAATATCTTCAACGCGGAGAACCTGAGCGGTTACGCCAACAACGCCACCCAGAGCAACCAGATACAGGTGGGACCGGAGTCGTCCGGACGGCTGATTCGAAAAAATGCAGGTCCGCCGCGCCAGTTTCAGTTTTCGGTGCGCTACCTGTTTTAATCGGGCAGGGGCACCGGGAGTCAGCAGGTCACCCTCGTTTTTACTATGAATTTGATGAGTGGCTGTTATTTTCTTTCGGCAGTTTTTCGGGGAACCCTTGCGATAGTCCAGCAAGTTCGCATAACATCAGATTGTGATGAACAAGCATAGTACATTTTTATTGATCTTCCTCCCGGTGATTACATTAGTATTTACGGGATGCGGTACGCCCGCGAATAAACCAAGCCTGGATGAGCTGAACTGGGCGGAGATCACCGAGCGGGCGCGCGGCCAGACGGTTAACATGATGATGTGGCAGGGGGATCCCAATATCAATGAATACATGCAAAATTACGTGGTCCCGGAATTGAAAGAGCGGTTTGATATTACGCTTGAGATCGCCGGCGGGCAGGGCAATACCATCGTGTCAATCCTGATGAGCGAGCTCGAAGCCGGAAAAACCGGAGGAGAGCTCGACCTGGTCTGGATTAACGGCGAAACTTTCTACCAGCTGCGGCAGATAGATGCCCTGTACGGGCCGTTTGTCGATCGCCTTCCCAATTCAAAATATATTGACATGGATAACCCCTTTATCGCCTGTGATTTCCAGCAGCCGATCGACGGGTACGAGCTCCCCTGGGGCAACGTGCAGTTCACCCTGATCTACGATTCGGCACGCGTACCCAATCCCCCCCGGACCAGGGAGGCGCTGGCCGAATACCTCGAACAGCACCCTGGCACATTCACGATTGCCAACGATTTTTCGGGGATGACATTCCTGAAGTCACTGCTGATCGGTATGGCGGGGCCGGGCACGCTTCACGGTCCTTTTGATCAGTCCGCCTACGAGAAATACTCCGAACAGTTGTGGGAGTACATCAACCGGATCCGGCCGAATCTCTGGAAAAACGGGGAGACATTTCCTGCAAATGTTTCCGCGGTTCACCAGCTATTTGTGAACGGGGAACTTCACTTTACCATGAGTAATAATGATTCTGAAGTGGACAATAAAATGCGGGAGGGGCTCTTTCCGGAATCGGCGCGGGCCTTTGTTCTGGAGAAGGGAACCATTCAAAATTCGCACTACCTTGGGATTCCCGTAAATGCCCCCCACAAGGCGGCTGCGATGGTGGCAGGCAATTTCCTGGTCTCACCGGAGGCCCAGTATCAAAAGGCGCGGTCGGATGTATGGGGCGACGGCACCGTGCTGGCACTGTCCAAACTGCCGGATGCGTGGAGAGAAAAATTTCGAACGATACCCGGCAGGCGGTATGCTCCTTCCCGCGACTCGCTCCGCGCACACGCACTGCAGGAACTGGCACCCGAATACATGATCCGCTTGTATGAAGATTTCCGCTCCGAAATTATTCAGCAGTAAGGCCGAGGCGGTCGGCATCCTGCTGTTTCTGCTTCTGGCGGTCGCCCCGTTGCTGCTGGGTATCGTCTACGCCCTGGGGTACAGCTTCGGGTTTCTCGGCCTGATTTCGGAGGGTGTTACGCTGACTTACTGGGAACGCGCCCTCAGCGATACCGAGCTTTGGATTTCCCTGCTCTTCACATGTTATATTGCACTGGTCACCATCAGCCTGACAATACTGGGAGCGCTGGTACTCACCATCTTCCTGCGGAAACCGTTCAGGAAGGGGCTGTCCGGGTTCGCCCTTTATGTGCCGCTGGCGTTTCCCGCCATTGTGGTGGCATTTCTGGTATTTCAGCTGGCATCACAGTCCGGGCTTTTTGCCCGCATTGCCTGCGGTGCGGGAATCATTTCGGAGACTTCGGGATTCCCGGAACTGGTGAATGATCCGTTCGGGGCCGGTATCATAGCCGCACACACATTTATGGCGCTTCCCTTTTTTACGCTCTATTTCATGAATGTGTACAGGCAGGAGCAGATCTCATCGCTGGTGGGGGTGGCAGAAACCCTGGGAGCCTCACCACTCCAGCAGGTGCGCCGCATCATCGCCCCGGTGTTACTGCGTCGCGCGTTTCCCACAATTACACTCTACACAATTTTCGTGATGGGTTCCTACGAGATCCCGCTGATTCTCGGGCGTCAGTCGCCCCAGATGATCTCGGTGCTGGCGATACGGAAGCTGCGCAGATTCAGTCTCTCGACCATCCCGGAGGCATATATTACCGCCATCGTGTTTATTATGGTGATAACCCTGCTGCTGCTTTTGGTATTCAGAATGAAAACATTCAGTTACGATATTGATGAGTGACACGAAAACATACCTGGCCCGGGCCGTGGCCGTGACGCTGCTCTTTCCGGTTATTTACCTGCTGCTGCTTTCGGTGGCGGAGGAGTGGATCTTCCCGCGCATTATACCGGAATCACTGGTGCTGGACCGGTGGATTGCACTGTTTGCCGGGAGCAGCGACCTGGTGGGAAGCCTGCTGCTTTCGCTGGGAACAGCGACCACGGTTGCCACCATATCCACATTCGGCGGTTTTTACTCCAGCAAGTATCTGGTTTATCACTCAAAACGGGAGACCTGGATCAGGCTTAGTTATTTTCCGTTCCTGTTGTCACCCGTGATATACGGGGCTGTGCTCTATTTCTACTTCATCCGCTCGGGGCTCTCGGGCAGCCTGACGGGGGTCATCCTAGCCCATATCCTTATTGCCTATCCCTACAGCGTGATCCTGTTCAGCGGTTTCTGGAGCCGGCGAACGCGGCAGATGGAACAGCTCGTGCAAACGCTCGGGGGCAGCTCCTGGCAGGCCTACCGGCGCGTGCTGCTGCCGATGGCACAGGGATTGCTCCTTGTATGCTTCTTTCAGACCTTCCTGATCTCTTGGTTTGAATACGGGCTGACCACCATCATAGGCGTGGGCAAAGTGCAGACCCTGACCCTCATGGTTTTTCAATATATTAACGAGGCGAATTTCTACAATGCCGCACTCAGCAGCTCACTGCTGGTGCTGCCGCCGATTATCCTGCTCTATTTCAATAAACGATACCTGTACCGCACCACATGGTAATGCTTGAAGCGAAAAATATTACGAAACAGTTTGGCAGCGAGAAGGTACTTTGCGACCTGAACCTGCAGCTGCGGGAGGAGGAGACCCTGAGCATCCTCGGGCGCTCCGGCTGTGGCAAGACCACCCTGTTGAGAATACTGGGGGGGCTGGAGCACCCCGATCGTGGAACGGTGCTGCTCGACGGCAATGAGATCAGGGACCAGAAGCCCGAACGGCGTGAAATTGTATATATGCACCAGGAGGCGATGCTGTTTCCCCATCTCAGCGTGTTTGAAAATATCGCCTTCGGGTTGCGGCTGCGAAAAGAAGACAAGAAGCGCATTGCCAGCCGAACCCGTGAAATGATCGGGCAGCTAGAACTGGAGGGCATGGACGATAAAATGCCCCACCAGCTCTCCGGGGGACAGAAGCAGCGGGTCTCGTTCGGTCGGGCCATCATCATCAATCCCGGGGTGTTGCTGCTGGACGAACCGTTCGGCAACCTGGACGCCGATACCCGCAGCAGCATGCAGGAGCTGTTTAAGCGCCTGGCCCGCACGTACCGGATAACCGCTATTTTTGTGACCCACAGCGTGAAGGAGGCGATCCTGATGGGCGACCGGGTGTCTACCCTTGCCGGCGGAAGCCTTACCACCTACGATTCGGTTGGAGCGTTTGTCCGGTCCGGTGGAAACAGGGTGCAGGAGGAGATCGAATTTTGGCGTTCGATTTCCACTGACAAATGATAAGTAATGAGTAATGCGTAATGAATAAGAAGGCACAAATAAATGTTGTTACTCGATACCTCAGACATTACGCATTACAAAATACTCCTGAATTAAACCACCGACACTAATTTACAAACAAACGTTCTGTATGAAATCTGTAGCCGTTATCCTGGGTAGCGCGTTCGAGAAGAGTATTCCCGAGGCATTGGATATGGAACCCGTGGAAATTGAAACAAAATGGGGAACACAGGTCCTCTTCACAACCTCGACTGCCGGGGGACGGGAGGTTTACGCCCTGATACGGCACGGAGTTCCGCACCGTCTGCTTCCCAACCAGATCAACTACCGGGCCCAGGCGGCGGCGCTGAAACAGGTGAACTGCGGGGCACTGCTGATCAACAGCTCGGTGGGCGTGCTGAACCCGGACCTGCCGCTCTATACACCGATGCTGCTGGGCGACCTGCTGATGCCGGAAAACCGCCTGCCCGACGGTTCCACCTGCACGATGTTCACGGAGCCTTTCGACAACCAGGGGCACCTGGTACTGAATGAGGGGCTCTTCTCGGAGGCACTGTCCCGGCAGGTATACCAGCTGAGCCCGGATAGTATCCATGAACAGGGACCCGAAATCGTATTTGTTTACGCGGGCGGCCCGCGCAGCAAAACTCCGGCAGAAAACAGGCTCTGGGCCCAGCTCGGCGGGGATGTCAACTCGATGACGGTCGGGCCGGAGGTGGTATTGGCCAATGAGCTGGAGATCCCGGTGGCAGCCCTGGTGGTGGGACACAAGTACTCGGTGCCCGGCATCGAGAATCCTCCCGGGGAGGAGATCCGGGACACCCTGGAGAAGGCGCGGGACGCGACGGAATCGATTCTGCTGCAGTTTCTCGAAAACGGTGAGCCCGTGGCGTTCGGAAATCATATCTACCGGTACTGAGATGAAACGATCACCGGATGAAATCAGGGAGATGGTCGCACGGAACCTGACCGGGTTCACCCCGGTGGAGCCGATGCAGGAGTTACGCGGCGGGAATCTCAACCACGTATGGAGATTGCGCGGCCGGAAGATGAGTGTAATCGTCAAGCATGCCCCTCCCTACATTGCGTCCAAACCCGATGTACCGCTGAACAGCAACAGGATCGATTTTGAGGCCCGGGCGTTACGACTCTTTGCGCCGGAGCAACGGCTCTCCGGTTTGGCAGATGAACGGGTGCGTCCGCCCAAATTACTGTACCATGACCCGGATTCGGCGATCCTGGTCATGGAGGATATCGGGCAAAAACCCGGCCTCGACAACGGACTGTACGATCTGCAGGAGGATGGGGCGGCGGGGCGCGTCCTGGGCCGGTTTATCGGGCGGCTGCACGCTGAGACGCTGGCCAGCAGCCGGCTGCGTGAACAGTTCAACAACCGGCCGATTCAGCAGAGCCGCTTTGAGGTGCAGTACCGTCCCGCGGCGGATTACGCGGCTGGGGTGATGGATCAGGATATCGAGGAAACGGTGGGCGGGTACACACGGATGCTCGGCGAGATGCTGCTGAAGCCGGGCCGCTGCCTGGTGATGGGAGACCTCTGGCCGCCCTCGGTCCTGGTTGACGGAACCACCCTGCGGCTCATCGACTGGGAATTTGTGCACTTCGGTCAGCCGCTGCAGGATACGGCTCACTTTGCCGCACACTGCTGGATGCAGGCCCACACGGCCCCGGCAGCGGAAAAAGCCCGGCAGTGGAAAAAGCTCTGGTCATCATTCTGGAGGGCGTATCAACAGGCATCGGGAGATCGCATCCGGGATCTTCAGGATAACGAAGTGAAGCGCAATATGGCAATTCATACGGGGGCCGAGATACTGGTCCGGGCCGCCGGTCCATTTAAAGCGGGTTATGTCTACGGCGATTATGAAGCGGATCATGCCAGAATCAGGGAGGCGATCCGGGTGGCCGCGGGCCTGATTACCGGATCGGAAGATTATGCATTTCCTGCATTCTTACCTCCTGTCGGCCGAACATCATCTCCTTGATGGACGGTGGTCCCTGCACCGGGATGAAACACGATATTCAGGATACCTGCTCAGTTCTAGGTTCGGTATCCCCTGCTCAGTGTTCTGCGGTTGGATCACGCTCCATAATTTCTTTCATCTGTCGGCGGAATTTGGGAGCCCCGCCGTTCGCTGGATGTCGCACGGGAATGTAGTTGATGTCCAGCTTATCCAGGCAGTACTCAGACTTTCTCCCCACCGCGATCACACGGGCTGACGGAAAAAGCTCAAAAAATGTTTCCAGTGCCGGAATGCCGGCTTCCAGTTCCTCGTCGGTGGGGGTACGATTGCTCAGCAGCCCGTCATCGGGATTATAGGGGTGCCACGCCAGCGCGTTCCATAGCACCACCTCAAACGGGTTGAGTCCCAGTTTGTAAAGCGCCTTCCACATAATCGTAGCGGTGGGCTCGGAAAAACCCTTTTCAATGATCTCGGTCCGGCTGGTTCGCTTCGGGGATAATTCCCGGAATACTTCATCCGGGGGAATGCCGTGGGGTTGTCGCTGATGCCCAAGCAGTATCCGTTCGGAGGTCATGGCGATGCCGGTAAAGTGCCCGCCCTGGTAACCGAGTGCTTCTGCCACGCAGAGGTATTTTGCGGATTCCAGCCGATCCTCCAGATAGGTCGTGAGTTGGCGCCTGCGTATGTCCGGGGCGGCCTCACTTCGATCATGATCGCTATCGTGGTGAAACCAGGGATTGAAAAAAGGGCCATTGGGAGTCTCTTCCAGCTGGCGGATCAGGGTTCTGATGGTACTCATGGATAGAATCCTTTCTGTTACTCAGTTTTTTCTTGGAACGAGGTGCAGCTCGGTCTGGCGACCATCAATATACCGAACTGTATCGCCGTCAAAAAAAGCATCTTCCTCCAGCATAATGCGGATCTTCTTGTTCCACTCAGGGATATTAACCGTGGCATTCAGCTCAATCGAGTAGGCCGTGTTCGGGTACAGAGGGTAGTCGCCGCGTCCCGGTACGCCCTCCTGCTGATCCCACAACCCGATCGTGGGACCCGCGCCATGACCGTGATACCCGATCGGATGGGTATAGATGCTCGGTTTGATCCCTTCGTCGATCGCCTGTTTCCGGGATCGCGCCAGGATCTCGTTCCCCGTTCGGCCCTCCACGAAATGGGAGGTCAGGATATCCTGTAACCGGTTGCCTGTTTCCAGCGCCTGCTGCAGCCCTTCCGGCGCTGCTTCTTCGCCTGGTTTAAGCACGTAGGCGTGCTGCTGGGTGTCGGTGTTGAGCCCCAGGTAGGTAATCCCGAAATCCACATGCAGCAGGTCGCCCGGGCGGATCGTATGTTTGGCCGGTCGCTTTGAGAAGTTGGCCAGGAAACTGGTATCGGCCTCCGTGGCGCGCTGCAGGGATACACTGGGATGAAACCAGGCGGTGAGTTTGAGCTCGCGAATCCGTTCCCGGTACCACCACTCCAGGTCGCCGGTGGTGATGACCCCCGGCTGGATCACTTTCTCCGAAAACCCCTCGGCGATGATATCATGAGCCAGGTGACAAATCATGGGGTATACCTGCATTTCCGGTTCGGTCCGGGTTTCCAGCCAGCCGATTGCCAGTTTTTCACCGGAGACAATTCGACCGCGGTATTTCCCTGGAAGAGCGGCGGTAAGCTGTTCATACTCCATATGGCTGATGCCGTCGGCCAGGGCGAATATCTCCGAGTAATTTAGTGCGATGGTATCCGGATCGCGATCCCTGATGATCTCTGCCAGCCGTTTCCACTGGTCGGGTTGTTTCTCCTTGTTCCAGGCCGTTTTGAAAAAAGCTCCGATGTCGTACCGGGCCACCGCCAGCCGTTCCACCTCTTTGCCGATGTCCGAAAAAACAAGTATCGTTCGACGTCGTGCCGACTGCCAGGTGGCCGGCAGCATGGTTTTGATCACCGGGTCTTCATTATATTCCCGGCCGTCGATGATTCACATGTCGATCTGTTCCCGGCGCATCAGCCGGGGGACAACAGTATTGAGCCGGTATTCCTGCCAGCGGTCCTGAACTTCGGCCCGTTCCTGCATCGACAGGATCCTCGGCGGGGTGCTTTGCTGGGCCCTGGTTGCGGTTGCTCCGGTTAGGAAAAGCAGGGTGATGAAGAACGATAGAGATCGAATAATTTTGTTCATGAGAGGAAGATATTTTTCGGTAATTCGACTATTTTGTTCATGTAAATCCTTAGTATGAAAAGGTGGGATGATACCCGAAATTATTGAGCAATAACAGGAATATCGCAGGAAGGTCAATTAAGAGTGAAATTATGGCAACAGAAACCGCAATAAAAATCGACAGGGTTTCATCAAGCAGAGTGGAACAGGCCGACCTGGACAATCCGGGATTCGGCCGGATTTTTTCGGATCACATGTTTGAGATGGAATACCGTGACGGGCAATGGCACACGCCGCACATCAAGCCGTACGGCAAGATTAAGGTCGAACCCGCGCTAAACGTGTTTCACTACGGCCAGGCTGTGTTTGAAGGCACCAAGGCCTACTACGTGGGGGACGATACCGTGAATCTGTTTCGGCCCGGTCAGAACATCCGGCGCATGGCCCATTCCTGCCGGCGGCTCTGTATCCCGGAGATCGACCCGCACCTGTTTCTCGATGCCATCGAGGAGTTGATCAGGCTGGAC
>JAWVZC010000147.1:0-9398 GCA_033722415.1 Balneolaceae bacterium
AGCAACTCCACAGCATCCACAGGGACGTCCTTTCCGCCATGCAGAGTCTCAGGCAAACGTACAGCAATCTGGCCTGTTGTATCGGGGATACCCCCTGCTGCAGTACAGCAGATGATTTCAGCGGCATCGACCAGATCAGTCCGGGTAATTTTGTGTTTTACGACTGCATGCAGCGTCAGATAGGATCATGCCGGACCGAAGATATCGCCGTAGCGCTGGCGGTGCCGGTGGTGGCGCGGTATCCCGGTCGCCGGGAATTGATCGTCCACGGCGGGGCGATCCATCTTTCAAGGGAGGCACTGGACTGGCAGTCTCAACAGGGTAACGAAACGATGTACGGGCTTGTAACCCGGCTTGGGGACAAGTGCTGGTCTGAACCGGTCGAAGGAGCGTTCGTTTCCGCCCTGTCACAGGAGCACGGTGTGATAACCGGTCCCTCTTCGCTGGTTGAGTCTGTCAAACCGGGTGACCTTCTCGGTGTACTACCGGTGCACTCCTGCCTCACGGCCAACCTGGCCCCTAACTACCATCTACTGCAGAAAAACACTGTAATTGACTGTATGCCATGATATTACCATGTAAAAACCAAATGTTACTACTGATATCATTGTTGTGCATGTGAATAATCGATAATCAATAGCTACGTTGATGAGTTTCGAAATTCTGTACGTTTTTCTTCTGCTTATCATCGCACTCATCCTGTTCAGTACCGAATACGTTTCTTTTGATATAGCCGCTGTTATCATCATGAGCATGCTGCTGCTTACCGGGATTTTAACTCCGTCTGAAGGGCTTTCCGGGTTCAGCAATCCGGCCACGCTTACCGTCGCTGCCATGTTTGTTCTCAGCGAGGGACTTCGGCGTACAGGGATACTCACAACAGTGGGTGATTTTTTTACCAGGCAAATGGAGCAGCATTTCTGGCTGGGATTGCTGGGCATGCTGCTGTTTATCAGTGTTTCCTCCTCATTTATCAATAATACTGCCGTGGTGGTAATTTTTATCCCGGTTTTTATTGATATAGCCGCTAGAATCGACGTAAGTCCTTCAAAATTACTGATCCCGCTCTCCTTTGCGGGTATTTTTGGTGGTATTTGTACGCTTATCGGGACATCTACGAATATTTTGGTTAGCTCCATTGCCCAGGACCGGGGCCTGGAAGCGATGGGGATGTTTGAATTTACCCCTGCGGGGATACTGTTTCTGGCAGCCGGTTTTCTCTACCTGTTCTCTTTTGGTATCAAGATGATCCCGAACCGACGGGAAAATGAGGAGTTGACATCCGATTACGAAATGCAGGCATATCTCACCGATGTGGTGGTTGAGCCCAGTTCCGACCTGATCGGTTCGGTGTTGGACGAAGAAGACCTCACCAAGCACCTGGACCTGGACGTCCTTCGCATTTTTAAACCGGGCAGCGACTCCTCGGCCCAGCGGTCCGACGTGCGGCTTGCGGCCGGCGATATCCTGCGAATTCGCGGAAGTGCGGAAGAGATCGACAAGCTGCTGCAGCGGGAGGATATCTCCCTGAAACCGCCCAAAAAATGGGTGGATGTCGACCTGGAACAGAGCAGGGATGTTCTGTGCGAGGCTGCGGTGGCACCCGATTCCTCGCTCGTGGGAAAATCGCTGGGCCAGATCGACTTCTATGAACGGTTCGGTGCGGTTCTACTGGCCATCCGGCACCGGGGTGAACTGCTGCATGAAGACCTGGAAGAGGTGATTATTTCAGGCGGTGATTCCCTGCTGTTGAGTATGAGCAAAGACCGGGTGAGGGAAGTCGATACCGATCCCTCGTTTGTTCTCGCCTCGGAAGTGGGTTCCTACCGCTACCGCACCGATAAAACCTATGTCGCGCTGGCCATATTGGCGGGTGTTGTTCTTTCGGCGGCACTCGGCTACCTGCCAATCGTGGTCAGTGCCATCACAGGAGTGATCCTGATGATTATTACAGGCTGCATCTCCACCGATGAAGCCTACCAGGCAGTAAACTGGAAAGTGATCCTGCTGCTTGCCGGTGTAATACCGCTCGGTACAGCAATGGACAAAACCGGGGCCGCGACCCTGATGGCCGGGGCCATGATCGACCTGCTTTCGGATCTGGGGCCCAGAGCCATTATGTCGGGCTTTTTCCTGTTGACCATGGTGTATCACCGCTGTGATGTCCAACAACGCCTCTGCAGCGCTATTGGCCCCCATAGCTATCCAGACAGCCCAATCCCTGGGGGTTAACCCGGAACCGTTCCTGTTTGCCGTGACTTACGCCGCCTCGCTTAGCTTCATCACCCCGTTCGGGTATCAAACCAATACGCTAATTTACGGTGCGGGCGGTTACAAGTTCACGGACTTTACCAAAATCGGCCTGCCGCTGAATATCCTGTTCTGGATAATTGCAACCATCGCGATCCCGATGATCTGGTCGTTTTAGGGTAGATTGTAATAAGAGAGCTTTGGTTCACGGTCCAGAACGGTCGAAGCAGACCACAGAACCCCTTACGGAGACTCCTGCATTGCAGCAATTGCCGCTCTTTTCTGATCATTCTTCACATACCGACACCACATCGGCGCCATCCCGATGTATTTCATCATCTCGCGGGGATAAGGAACGCTGTTCAATTCATTCAACGAAATCAACGGCGTGGTATTACTGCGAGATCCCGGTTCGGGGCCCGGGATGACGCCGGTTGGGGATTCCGTTTGCTCTGCTGCGATCTCCCGGGGTTACCAAATGCTGTTTAATTGCTAACCTGCATCTTAATAAATACTTCGAGCTGCTGCGGCGATATCTCCAACAGGCTTTTAATCCTTCACGTAGAGCCAGGCTTCCGAGTTGTAATATTCCTGGATATCGGCCAGGCCCTTTTGAGCATCGGCAATTGACCGAAATCCGTTATAAGCCACAAAATGGAAACGGGAACCCGGCTCATTGATGATCATGGCGTTGAATCCTTTTTCCGCCAGATCGTCGCGGTAACGTTCGGCATTTTCACGATTGGTAAATGATGCTCCTATGATGAAATATTCAAAATCATCGACAGTGCCCTGCTCGCCTTTCGGGATCGGGGGCATTTCATCCTGCTGTGCTGCCTGCCCGGAAGGTTCGGGTTCCCCATTCTCTTCAGCGGGCAGATCGTCCGTATCCTGCGACTCAACAGAGTCCGCCTCTTCGGTGGTTCTGATATCGGGATCCGGCTGCTGTTCCTCTTCCGGTTCCCCGCCCAAATCAAGAGGTACGGGTTCGCTTTTCACTTCCGGATCCACAACGGTTTCCTCCTGCTGATCTTCCGTTTCCGACTCGTTTTGCACCGGTTCTTGCCGGGGCTGTTCCGGTTCCGACTCCATTTCTGTTGAATCATCGGGGGAATCCTCCAGCTCCTGTTCAGGACGCTCGGCCTGCTCCTCTTCGTCGGATCCCAGCATCTCAAGCCGGGTCGGGCTGTATTTGTCCTTGTTCTGTATTTCATCACGGTACCTGCGGCGTTCATCATTCAGCACCTCAAATTTATTCTGAATTTCCTCCCCGTAACGCTCCTGGATGGTCGGCTCGATCTCCGCCTGTACGAGGATTACCAGCTCCCGCATCTGGTAATCCTTGGAGTTGTACCCGAAAAGGAAGCGAAGACCAAATAGCCACGGGGGCAGATCTTTCAGGATGGGGACCCCTCTGCGAACCTCCGCAACTTCGGAGCGATAAAGGCCTGCAATGGCCGTCGCTTCCCCGTCGACGAGAATCGCCTGTGTTTGGGCATTCTGTTTGTTCACAATCGTACTTACCGGGTCGGGCTGGGCTGATGAACGCTCGGCTTCCACATCCACGTGAATAATAGTGGTGTCGTTCTGTTCAATGATTGTCGGGGTCACCGTCAGGATGGTACCGACACTGAAAAACTGGTCGGTCACGTTACCTGCAAAATCTCGCTGTTTGATGGAAAAATCCTGCCCCACCTGGATACGTCCCTCCTGACCGTCCATGACTTTAACCGATGGCGAAGCCAGAATTTCCCCGAGGTTGTCGGCTTCAAACGCGCTGAAAAGCGCCTGCACGCTAATACCTGAGTTTCCGATCTCCCCGAAGTTTATCAGCGAGTTGAACACGTTCTGAGAGACGCTTTGCGCTCCCTTGGCGTTCACGGAAACGAACTGGTCCTCAAACCCGGCGGTTGCCGGCAGCTGGCCGGATCCCTGGCCACCTTGTCCACCGCCTCCACCTCCACCACCGCCCTGGCCGCCGCCACCTTGTTGCGGGTTTACAAAACTTCCGATGGTAGCGGGTACGTCTTCGGTAAGGGTAGACCAGTCGACCCCGATTTCCCGGAGTGCCCGACGGCTGCCTTCGAAAAAGATCGCGTTAATACGCACCTCGCGGCTGTCAATAGTGGCCAGAATTTCACCGTCTTCTCCCTGGGGCGTTCCCTGGGTACCGGTTGCGGCTGCGGGCTGAGCAGACTGGTTCTGGCTTTGATAGGTTACAATTTCAAAAAACTCCTTCTGCTCAATCAGGGCCAGGTCCTTTACCCGAAGCATCAGGTCGAGGGCATCCCACCAGTGCATGGGCGGTATCGAGATCCCAAGATTGCCTTCGGTAGCCGTACGGTCGATAATCACCTTGTTCAAGTTCTCCTGGGCGAACTCGTTGATCACATCCAGCGCCCGCTGGAAAGATGTGCTGCGGTCGAAGGTTACCACCTCTTCAGGATTGGTGTATTCCCGTGGTATCCGGTCCCTGGCCTGGCCATACATGGTGCCGGGTACAATAAATGATAATAGCAGGGTGGATATTAATAGCTTCAAAACTGATGATTGATCAATGTTCATTGTTGTACCTCCAGAGTTACATGCTCTATAATACCGCCTTTGTTAAGCTCGAACGTCGCTGATTGCTGATCCAGGTTCACAGTCTCCAGTCGTCCCAGGTAGACCTGGTCGCCAACTTGTAGTCGCTGCATATTCCCGTTTTGATCGATTAGAAATACCTTGTTACTGCTCAACGCCACCAAACTGCTGTTTTCCACGTTGGTCAACCCCTCCTCATTGGGCTGCACATCCCGAATTAGCGGGAAAAACGGGTTATATACCGAGCCCAGTACTTCGGATGAAGCGATCGTCATTTCGGGTAGTTCGGCTCGCTGTTCCCGGCTGTAATAACTGGACAGCTGAAAGTTGAAGTTGACCCGTCCGTAGTTCTCAAGGTCATTGAGCGGGGAGATATTCAGGTTATTGATCTTGTTGTTTGGTTTGCTGTACTCAATTTTTCGCACAAAATTGACCACATTCCGGTAGTACCCCTCCCCGGAAATGTTCATGTTGATAATACCGAACAGCCCCTGTATGGTGGAATCCTGAAAGGTGAATGTAAAATCTGTTGTGGCGGAACCGGTGTTCAGCCGGTTTATAAAATCAAATACCCGGTCCTCATTGCTTGTTTCATATAGTGCCTTGTCATAATTCCGGATGTAGTACCGTGCATTTTCCAGCTGCCTGGATAGTGTTTCATACTGGTTGGCCGTACTCTGCTTGTTGGAAAGTTCAGTGCGGCGTTCCGATATCTGGCTCTCCAGCCTGCTGAGTTCCGGTTTCTGAATAAAGTAGATATAGGACCATCCCCCGCCTGTAATCAGGACAAAAACCAGGGAAAGTATCAAGGTATTTCTAAGTGCGTAAGACATATCTCAAAAAGCTAATTGCCCAGTATGGTTTTCAGATCGTCGGGTTTTGGGGGCGAGTAGCGTGAATTATCCTCGGTAAACTGTTTGACTACAATCGAAAACCGAAATAGCTCCTGTTCCCGAAGGGTTTCGATATTCACATTCATCAGGGTTGCATCTGCAAAAATGTTGACGATCTCGGGAATCTGATTCCGATAGAGCGAATACCCGTTCAGCTGTACCTCGCCATCGCTGTTCTGCATGCCGGTGAGCCAGGCTCCGCGTACATTATCGTCGATTCCCTCATTTAAAATCTGAAGTTTGGTACTCCATTCCCTGGTGCCCCTGCTCAGCGTATCGAGAAGCACCAGCTCCTCCCTGAGCGATGAGAGCTGGTCACTTATTTCATTGGTGGCATTTGCCGTGGGCGTAACCTGCTGAATTTGCGAATTAATCAGCTGCAGCTCGTTGTTCATGGATTGTATCTGCCGGGCATTCTGCTGATAAAAATAGTTGATGGTAAGGGGAGCCAGAAAGATCAGAAGGAGCAGCACGATGCCGTGCCACTGCAGCTTGAAAATTTTCTGGCGTTCCAGCACGTAGTCGGGTAGCAGCGAAAGATCGGGGAAGGCTTCCTTTTCGAACCCGGAAGCCGCCCATGCGGTGGCAATGGCCGTGGTAAATGCATTAGCAGCTACCGGATCCTGGTCCCCATAACTGAATTTGGCACTGTCAAACTGGAAATTTTCAACCGTAATATCGGGGAAATTCTTCTGAAAGAATTCGGTGGCATCGTTCCCCAGTGTGTTATTGGCCAGGATGATGTGATCAAGGTTGGGAACCTCCCCGGTGTCCAGCTGGAACAGGATTTTACTGAATATGGTGTTGAGGAATCCCCGGTTTTTCGTTCCTTCGTTGATGATGGGTGAAACCAGCCAGATTTCCCGGCCTTTCATAAAAATGAGCCGGCATTTTTCCGGGCCAAACTGTATGATACCGGTAATCTGGTCAGGCTGCAGCTCATAGTTGGCATTGACCATGCCTACCAGGCTGACTTCGTCGGGCATGATTTCGTCAATAAACAGCTTGCCACCGTATAGCTCATTTGTTCTGTCTGCCAGCTCCAGCAGCGGGGGCGTCTCATCGATAGAGGCCAGCACGAGCGAACCGTTGTCGCGGATCTCGAAATCGTACTTGTCGGACGATTTCGGCATCCCGTAGATCGATTCCAGCTTCTCCTCGAGATCGGCTATCAGATCTTTCTTTTTTACCTCGTTGAAATTCGTATCCCGTATAATCTGGAAGATACATCCGCCGGCCTCGATATTTAGCCCGAGCCTGATGCTGTCTGCATCGAGCTCGGTAAGGGCTTCAAATAGCAGTACTTCATTCGATTGTACGTCACCGCCGCCCGCTTCCTCCACCATATCGAGCGACATCAGGTCGTCATCGGCGCCGCCACCGCCAGTCTCTTCCATATCCTCCAGATCGATCTCCTCGATCTGATCCGCCCCCGGAGCGCTTTCCGACTCCTCCAGGCCGAAGATGGAATCAGCGTCCGCATCTGCCTCAATGTCCATCTCTTCCGCGGTCTGGGCTGTGGCCGCAGATTCGCCGGAACCGAGCGATTCCACCAGTGATATTTTATCCAG
Source organism: Balneolaceae bacterium (assembly GCA_033722415.1). GTDB lineage: Bacteria > Bacteroidota > Rhodothermia > Balneolales > Balneolaceae > JAMQKA01. Next base: position 7,298 of record JAWVZC010000147.1, read on the forward strand.
TTTTACAAGGTGGAGTTTACCCTTTTCGATACGTACCCGGGCAATTTTCAGTAAATCGCCCTCCAGTACTACTCCGGTAAAATCTTTACTCCCGAACATGAAGCCGTCTATGTAGAGTTATCTGATTACAGTGAACAAGTAAAACCCGGCCGCTAAAAGTCAGTCTCAGAAAGCAGCTGCTTTAATCGTTTTTTGTTATTGGCATTATTAAGAGCCACTTCCCTGGAGATTTTACCCTGGTCATACAGCCTCTTCAAATCCTGTTCCATGGTATTCATCCCCTTATCACTGCCTTCCATCAGCATTTGGTAAATTTCATTTACATTGTTGTTGCGAATGGCGGCTTTTACGGAACTGTTGACAAGCAGAACCTCTTTGGCAAGTACCCGTTTACCGTCAAGACTGGGCACCAGTTTTTGACTGATCACACACGTCAGCACATCGGCCAGTCGGGTCCGCACCCGGTTCTGCTCGTTGGGCGGTACCTCCCCGAGGATACGCTCAATGCTTTCCATGGCCGACGAGGTGTGCAGCGTACCGAAGGTTTTATGCCCGGAATCGGTTATCTCGAGGGTGGTCATGATGGTCTCCGGATCCCGAAGCTCCCCCACAACGATGATATCGGGGTCCTGCCGAAGTGCCTGCACGGCCCCCTCCTTAAAGGAGGCGACATCTCGCCCCACCTCACGATGCCGCACCACCGATCGGATCGGTTTATGAATTAATTCGACCGGGGAGGCAATAATGACAATGTGAGCGTCAATACTCCGGTTGTTGGCATCGATTATGGTATCGAGTGTAGACGATTTCCCCGAACCGGTGATACCGGTGATCAGCGTCAAACCGTATTTATAATATTTCAGGCTGAGCGCCTTGGCGATCTCGGGATGCAGGTTGAGTCCCTTGAAGGGCCGGATCTCATTCTCAATTTTACGCATGTTCAGTGCCAGGTGCTCCAGGTCGAAATACATATCGGCCCGGAAACGCTGCTGCTGGCTATTCCCGAGATCGATCGAATAGGAAAAGTCGAGGTTTTTATTGTTCAGCAGGTGTTTTCGCTGGCTCGGCATGATGGCGTTGTGCAGCAGAAAATCGGTTTCCAGCAGTTCCAGCTCCTCCTGCACTTTGTCGGAAGGTGATTTGTCCCCATGTACCCGGTACCAGACCTTTCCACCGCAACCCGGCCCGCCAAGGTCGATATCGGAAGCTTCATTATCGTTCATCTCCAGCAGGAAATCGTCGAGTATATTACCCAGCTCAATCCGTTTTTCATCGGGCTGATTCTCGATTATTTCCCCGATCTGCTGATGCAGTTCCACCCCCTTGGCCGTTTTCGAGAGCTGATCGGCCATCGGTGCTACCAGTTCTTTTATTCTGCTTGTACTAACCGCCTGTTCCATACACTTACCTCTTTTTCCGGAGCAATCGAGCTGGACATATTAATAGATTGCCGGGGAAATTACTTGTTACAATTTAATTCCGATTATCGCTAATCCGTATCAAAACGGTATGGAAAATTCTGGCAACCGCTCTAGTATAGATAAAAAAGGCCAATATTAAAAAACTCTAATGTTTAGCCTTTCCGTGTTACAATCAGGATACAGTGGTGGGACGCTCACAAATGACCCCAAAAAATCACCACTCAACAGCTATCGCACCCGTCTACCATCCGGCATCATCAAGCAACCGTTTTTTCAGCTTCAGGAGCTGAACATTCATATTACTTATTTTTTTCTGTTGTATCTCGATAATATTTCTCGTAAAGATATTAAACAGTTTTTCCGGTTTTTTCCTGAAAAAATTGAGTGCATCGTACCGCTTGAACTGCAATAACAGGCTGTCCCCTTCAGACACCACCTTGGCCATCCTGTTATTTTTGCTGAACAAAAATGTTTCACCCAGGAAATTTCCCTCGGAAAGAACTGCAAGCTGGATATTATCTTTCCAGATGGAAACCTTTCCTTCCGCTATCAGATAGGCAGAATTAACATATTCCGATTCATTGATTATCACCTCATCCTGGAGAAAGCGCTCCTCCACCCCGAGATTCAGGAACTCCATGATATCCTCATAGTGAAAATTCCGCAGCAGTAACGGGGGC
>JAWVZC010000148.1:0-9390 GCA_033722415.1 Balneolaceae bacterium
AGCATCACAAGCCCAGGATATACGCTGGCTGCCGTTTGAAGAGGCGCTGTCCAAAGCGAAAGAATCCGAACGGCCGGTACTGGTGGATGTATGGGCACCTTGGTGCGGCTGGTGCCACAAAATGAAGAAGGAAGTCTACCCGGAACTGAACTCGATGTTGAACAAGGAGTTCGTTCTTACCCGCCTGAACCGTGACGACCATAACACAACCTACACGTTCGGGGGAACCACCCTGAATGCATTCAAGCTGGCAAGAACACTGAAAACCCGGCAGGTGCCGGCCATAGTACTGCTTTCACCGGAGGGTCACTACCTGCTGCACCTTGAGGGATTTATCCAGGCAGAAAACCTGCAGCCCGTATTACAGTATGTGGCTTCCGGGGCCTACCGGCAGCAAACCTACCGGGAATTCCTTGCAAATAATTAGACCATTGATAATTTTTCGCATTTTCAGGTCCTGTTAACCCAAATACGAACAAGATCGACCTACATCAAAATGTAAACGTGCCGAAACAGCCTGATCGATAACAGGCAACCTGTCTGTTCCTCTCTCCTCATATGGCAATGCAAGATAAAACAGTCATTTACATATTGCACTCGGGCAGTCTCCATTTTTACATCCTTCGCCCATCCTTCAAGGAAGCAAGTTACTGATTAAGCAACTGTCTTGACAGCATATCCCGGAGGAGTGACCGTTGCCGGAATTCCCGCAGGTGACACCGGTACTGATTTGGAAGAGATCTTAGTCTATGCTTCCTGCCTCTGCGAGATCCCGGAAGAGACACGGAAATAAGTTCAGCACAATAGGTCGGGATGAGGTCGCGGTGGTTTCGAGATCCGAGGCAGGTCAGTAAAAGGAGTCTAAGTAAGATTCCGATGTAAAACAGAAATCCATGCAAGCTGCCTGGTTTTCGTAACACTGCTGCACTGATCCGAGAATTGGCACTCTTTCTTCTATGAGGACAAACATTCCCCACCACCGGCGTCATCCCGGACTCCGATCCGGGATCTCGCAAAGGTACGGATCAGTGATAATGTCGGTGGATGTGATCAGCGACTGGCATCCCCGCGAGATCCTAAAAGAGATACTGAAACACATTCAGCACGATGGTTTAGGATGACATCATGGTGGTTCGGGATATATGCCACTGCAAAAAAAACTACGTTGGAAGATTTATTGAATAGGTTACTGGCTTCCTGAAATTTGCTGTTCCGTGCTTCCGCATTCCGACATCGAAAGCCCCATGTATGGGTTTTCGATTTCCCGGCTCTCGCTCACCCAGTAGACCCCGTTGCCGTCGTTGGCCATCGGGCAGTACTGCAGGAACAGCGGCTGCTGATCGTACCCCTGGTTCCGGACCGCTTTTACCAGATTTTCGGTAATCCCCATAAACGCAGCTCGCAACCCGTCGATACCTTCGGCTTCGGTCGCGCGTGTAACGGCTTCGACCATGGCGGTGTGATGGGCGTTGTGTTTCGCCCGGTGTTCAGGGTGATCATTCATCTCGCTGCTTCCGGTCACTTCGCGACGCATGGCGGTAAGATGCTGCTGTGCCTGGTCAAACTGATCGTCGGCCAGGGCTTTCCTGGCTTCCAGGTAGTGGCTCACAAGCTGATCGAGATGCCTGATATGTTGATGTTGATTCCCGGTATCAGGTTTGGCAGTGGTGACCATCTCCATGGAGCTGTGCTGCTGGTGCCCGTGAGGTGGCGCAGTCTGCCCGGAAATGCGGTTCATCATGCTCATTTTGCCGGCCAGTTGTGCTGCACTGTCGATCTTGAAATTGCCGTTGGTAACCACCTGCTCGCCCTCTCGGAGACCTGCGTGCACCACGTACCGGTCGCCTGCACGCGGACCCAGTACAATCTCACGAAATTCAAACGTCGGTCGCCCGGAGCCGGGCTTCTGTACGTACACCACCGAACGTTCACCCGTCCACAGGACTGCCGATCGGGGAATCAGCAGCTGTTCTTCTCCTCCTGCAATCGGGGATGAGACGATTCCCTCGGCCAGCATCTGCGGCTTCAGCCTTCGGTCGGGATTGGGGGCTTCAGCCCGCACGGTTGCAGTGCGCGACTGCGGGTCCAGCACCGGGTCGATGTACGTGATCTCGGCATCAAAAGTATCGCCGGGATACGCCTCCACCGAGAACGACACCCGGTCCCCCTCGTCCAGACCGGCCAGGTCGCTCTCATAGGCATCAAAAGTAACCCAGACGATAGAGAGATCGGCCACCCTGTACATTACGGTACCAGTTTTCACATACTCTTCGCGCGTAACATTTCGGGATACCACGTACCCGTCAACCGGGGAGATGATATCCAGGGTGGTGCGAACCTCCCCGCTCTGCTCGATGCTGTTGATCGTTGACACGGGTAGTTCCCACAGTTCCAATTTTTTTCGCGCCGCACGATAGAGCGCGGGATTCCGGTCTTTCCCGGCGTACGCCTCCAGCAGTTCCTTCTGAGCGGCAACCAGCTCCGGAGAGTAGACCGATGCCAGCGGCTCCCCCTTCTTCACCCGCTGACCGGTAAAATCGACATATAGCTCTTCGATGCGACCGGGAAACCGGGCGGAGATACTGGCGACGTTTCGTTCATCCACCGCCACTTTGCCCGGCAGGCGGACCTGGCGCACGGCGATATCCCGTCTGACCTCCGTCGTCTGTACCTGGGCGATTTTCATGGCCGCCTCGGTCATTTCCATTTCATAGGGATTTTCTTCCGCGCCCGATGCTTCATTCTTTACGGGAATCAGCTCCATCCCGCAGATCGGGCAGTTTCCGGGTTCCGACTCCCGCACACTCGGATGCATGCTGCAGGTGTAGATCACCTCGCCCTGTTCGTTGGTATGAGCATTGTTTACGTGTTCGGTCATCTCTGTTACCGATACCTGGTCATGGGATGACCCCCCAAAAAACAACCAGCCAATGACGATACCCGCTAGCAGCATTCCTCCATATTTTACCGTGTTCTTGTATTCACCAAGTTTTTTCATCGTTTTAGTTTTTTCGTTACTCATTATTGGTTGTTCGATGGTCGTATATCATTATTCTTTTTTACTCATTATGCAGTCCGACCGCCTTCCGGCTGACATTATGTTTCCCGTAGAGGTACTGAATGAAAGCGACCGCCCGGTTTTGCCGGGCAATCGCGTGTTGCCTGGAGAGCTCGTAATCCAGCAGCTTTCGCTGCAGCCTTAACAGCTCTTCAAAGTCGGTTGAACCGGCGGCATAGGCTTCCGTCAAAATGTCGATTGCCTGTTCCGTGCGCTGAATTTGAACGGTTTGGTAGAGCTCAATGGTACGCCGGGCGTCGTTATAATCCCGCAGGGCCTCCTGAAACTGCGTTTGCAGGCGGTTCCGAGTGGCCGTTTGCCGATCCTGAACGGCCTGTAGCCTGAGCTCGGCCTGCCGCTCCATAGCACGGTACTTGTCCCTGAAGAGCGGGATCTGAACCGCCCCCCGGGCCATCATCGCATCCTTTCCGTTATCCGGAAGCACCATATTGCGTTCCCCCGTAATAATGTAATCCAGCCCGATTCCGAAGCGGGGCAGCCCCTCCTTCCGGGCCGCTTCGATCGAGCTCCGGGCTGATGCGGCTTCAAATTCCACCCGCGAGATATCGGGGTTCCGGCTAAGCATCAGTCGCTCGATTTCGGTAACGGGGTGCTCCAGTGAGGCCGGGCTTATGGAATCCGGCAACGCAACACCGGTATCGGGATCCCGGTTCAGCAGTTCGTTGAACTGCCGGAGGGCAACCGCCCGGTTATCCTCCAGCAGGGCGAGCCGTGTCTTCAGATCCTCTTTTTCAATCTGCACCCGCAGCACGTCGGCCTGGCTGACCTGGTCGTTTTCGTACCGCTGCAGCGCGAGGGCCTCGAAGGTCTCCAGGATATCGATATGCTCCCGGGTGATTCGGGTCGACTGCTTGATATCATAAAGCCGGTACCAGGCGTCATATATGTCGTAAAAGAGCTTATTGCGCAACTCCCGGAACGCCTCGAACTTTGCGCGGGCCGCTTCGGTGGCGGCATCACTTCTTGCCCCAAGCGTGCCGAACCAGGGAAACATCTGGGTCAGCCCCAGCCGCGCCTGCTGCGGTCCCACCCGTGTTTCGATCGGGCTAGCGAAATAGCCGAATGCGAGTTCGGGATCGGGCAGTGTTCCCACCTGTGGTACCTGCTCGAGGGATGCGAGATAGTCCCGGTACTGTGCACGCAGCGCCGGGTTGTTTTCGGCCGCCTCCCTGAGATACGTGGCGGGAACATAATTGGTTTTATCTTGTTCTTGTGCATTGCCCGATGCCGGCAACAGAATGATTACCATGGTTACCAACCACAGGGAACACAGAGAGTTTCCGGTCAATACCCGGCCTCCCATTACGCCGTGGTACCTGTTATCTGTAATCGCTTTGCAGAAGCGAGATACCATGCGAGATGCCTCGTTAAACCAGCTTCGTTTTATTGTACCTGCCTTCTCAGCACGTTTTATACTTACTGACATCATAATGTGATCAAGCTTGTTCATTACCAATATTCATTTCGCTGTCGGTTAGTGTTCGCTTCAGCTTCGCTTCCTGCCACATGGCGTAAAGCACCGGTATTACAAACAGGGTGATGATCTGCAGGATCATGCCCCCCACGCTGGGGATCGCCATCGGCACCATGATATCGGCGCCGCGACCGGTAGAGGTGAGCACCGGGATCAGCGCCAGGATGGTAGTGGCAGTGGTCATCATCGTGGGGCGGATCCGCCGGCCGGCCGCTTCCCGGACCGCCTCCTTGATCGCCTGAATAGTATCCGGTTTGTCGCGGTCAAACACCTGGTCGAGGTAGGTGGCCATTACCACTCCACCCTCGGCGGCGATGCCGAACAGGGCGATAAATCCCACCCACACGGCGATACTCAGGTTTACCGTCCCCATCTGGAAGAGCTCCCGCACGTTGGTACCGAACAGGCTGAAGTCCATAAACCAGGACTGGCCGTACAGCCATACCAGGATGAACCCACCCGCCCACGCCACGAAAATACTGCTGAAGATCATCATCGATGTGGAGATCGATTTGAACTGGAAGTAGATGATCAGGAAAATCAGCAGCAGGGCGATCGGCAGAATCACCGAGAGTCTCTGTGCCGCCCGCACCTGGTTTTCGTAGTTTCCGGCAAACTCGTAGCTGATGCCCGGCGGCACCGCAAGATTCCCGGATGAGATCTCCTGCTGAAGATAGTTCTGTGCATTCTCCACCGCCTCCACCTCGGCCACCTCGTCGGTGCTGTCGAAGATCACGTAGCCCACCAGGAACGTATCCTCGCTCTTGATCGCCTGGGGGCCCTGGCGGTAGCGAATCTCCGCAAGCTGACCCAGCGGCACCTGGCTGCCCATGCCCGTGGGCACCAGCATCCGGGCAATCTTTTCCGGCTCGTCGCGCTGTTCCCGGGCGTACCGTACCCGTACCGGATAGCGCTCGCGCCCCTCCACGGTTTTGGTGAGCGTCACCCCGCCCAGTGCCACTTCCAGGTAGTGTTGTACTTGCTGCATGGAGATTCCGTACCGGGCGATGCTCCGCCGGTCCACCTCGATCTCCAGGTAGGGTTTGCCCACAATCCGGTCGGCAAACACCGACGAGGGCTTGATACCCGGCACCTGGCGCAGCTCCTCCTCCAGCCGCAGTCCAAACGATTCGATCGTTTCCAGGTCGGGCCCCTTAACCTTGATCCCCATCGGGGCGCGCATGCCCGACTGCAGCATGATCTGCCGGGTCTGGATCGGCTGCAGCTTGGGCGCCGAGGTGGTCCCGGGGATGTCAGCCGCCTTCACAATCTCCTCCCAGATATCGTCTGGCGACCGGATATGATCGCGCCATTGCCGGTAATACTGCCCGTCGGGGTCGGGAATCAGCGCGCCCTGCTCGTCCCGCAGGAAATTCCCCTCCGCATCGGTTCGGAACCGGATACGATGGCCACTTTCATCGGTTTTGTACTCGGTTTTATAGGTGATGATGTTCTCGAACATCGATATCGGGGCCGGGTCCAGGGCCGAGGCGGTACGCCCCATTTTACCAACCACGTTTTCCACTTCGGGGATGGAGGCGACCCGCATATCCAGCTTCTGCATCACATCCTTCGCCTCTTCGACCCCGGCGTGCGGCATCGTTGTGGGCATCAGCAGGAACGAGCCCTCGTCGAGCGGCGGCATAAACTCTTCACCAAGGCCCGGGAAAGTGGACCGGGCAGACTGCCAAGCGGCGGTTGAACGGATATCGATCCCCACGGTGTCGAACCCGGTGGCCACAAACCCGAAAACCGACGCAAACCCCAGCCAGATCACCAGCGCCAGCACCGAGAGCGAAGCCGGTATGGAGAGAAAAAGCCCCTTGTTGCGCAGGCACCAGTCCAGCAGCGGCTGATAGTAGTAGATCACCAGCCAAAAGCTGCCCATGATCAGTCCCAGCAGCAGGCCGACCGCCAGAAGATTCAGAACGAATGCTGTTCCGGGCCCAAGCGGCAGCCAAACACGGGTCAGCAGCCATGTTACCCCGATAACCACGATCGCCATATTGATCGTGGGAAGCCACTTCTCATGTTTCTGGTCGGCAAAGAGCATACCGCCGTTTGCCAGTCCAAAAGCCAGCAGCAGAAGTCCCGCCCAGGGCATATACCCTAAGGCAACCACCAGGCCTGCTGCCACGAGCAAACCGTTCCAGGCGAGTTTCAACGGCCGCCGCTTGATGGTGATGGAGAAGAACCAGTGGGCAAAAGGGGGAATCAGCGTAATCACAATGATAATCGAGGCCACCAGCGCAAAGGTTTTGGTAAAGGCCAGCGGTTTGAACAACTTGCCCTCGGCCGCCACCATGGTAAACACCGGCAGGAAACTGACGATGGTTGTGGTGATGGCCGTAATGATGGCATGCGCCACCTCTGAGGAGGCCCGGTAGATCACCTCCAGCAGCGGTTCCCCGGGCCGCGCCCTCCTCATGTGCTGCAGCATGTTCTCCGACAGCACAATCCCCATGTCTACAATCGTACCGATGGCGATGGCGATACCGGACAGCGACACGATGTTGGCATCCACACCGGCCAGCTTCATAGCGATGAAGGTCATCAGTACCGCGACCGGAAGCATCCCTGAAATGAGGATCGAGGTACGCAGGTTCAGGACCATCACCACGATCACGATAATCGTAATCAGGGTCTCCAGCGTAAGGGCCTCCTCCAGGGTGCCGAGGGTTTCCTGTATCAGTTCACTGCGGTCGTAAAACGGCACGACGGTGACCTTGGAGGTCGTACCGTCAGCCAGGGTTTTGGAGGGAAGTCCGGGGGCAATCTCCCGGATCTTGGCTTTTACATTTTCGATCACCTCCATCGGGTTGGCCCCCTCACGGGCGGTAACCACCGCCCCCACCGCTTCGGCCCCGCCCTTGTCGAGCGCACCGCGGCTGATGCCGGGTCCACGCGTCACGTGCGCCACGTTGCCGATCCGAACCGGCGTGTTATCCACGACCTTGACCACGGCCTGTTCCAGGTCATCCAGGTTCTCGATATACCCCAAACCGCGTACCAGGTACTCCACGTTGTTCATCTCGATGGTACGCGCCCCAACTTCGGCGTTGCTCTCCCGCACGGCCCGGAACACCTCGTTCATGGTGATGCCGTAGGAGCGCATCGCCTCCGGGTCCACATCCACCTGGTACTCGCTGACATAGCCCCCGATCGGGGCCACCTCCGCCACTCCCTCAGTTGAGGAAAGCGCATATCCCACGTAAAAATCCTGGATACTACGCAGTTCCTGGAGGTCCCAGCCGCCGGTAGGATTTCCGTTCGCATCACGCCCCTCCAGCGTGTACCAGAACACCTGCCCCAGGCCTGTGGCATCGGGACCGAGGGAGGGCTGCACCCCCGGCGGCAGCGTTCCCGACGGCAGCGAATTCAATTTCTCAAGAATGCGCGACCTGCTCCAGTAGAAATCGACCTCCTCTTCAAATATCACGTAGATGCTGGACATCCCGATGATAGACGTACTCCGCACGGTCTTAACGCCCGGCACCGTCAGCAGCTGCGTGGTGAGCGGGTAGGTGATCTGGTCCTCCACATCCTGCGGCGAACGGCCGGGCCAGGAGGTGTAGACAATCTGCTGGTTTTGACCCAGGTTGGGGATCGCATCCACCGCCACCGGGTCACGCGGCAGCATATCGGTGTCCCATGAAAACGGGGCAACGGCAATACCCCAGCCCACCATAGCCGCCAACAGCAGTACGGCAATTAGTTTGTTTTCCAGGAAAAAACGGATAGTGTTGTTGATCATGGCAGTTTTTGAATTAGCCGGTTTCAACGTTATCAAGTAGCCCGGAGAGATCCGTAAACCGCATATTTTGCGTTGCCGGATGCAATCACGGGTGTGTAGAGTTATGTTGATGGAGTTGTCGGGAGAAAAGCTACACGCACCAAAATAGGATCAGCCGATACCAGGGCTGCAAATCATGGCGGTAGAATCTCCCGGCGATTCAGCAGAAATGATTACTGAATCCTACTGTTTAACGGCTAATTCAGAAAAGTGCTGTTCACTAAGAAAATGGGTGGGGAAGGGGGCTGCAGGAATTCCGGCTCACCCCCAACCGGTTCCGTGTTTTCGGATTGATCTTGCACTGAAATCAGGGACTCCTCAACCGGCAGATTGGGAAGTATCTTGTTTGTGTTCACCACTGCGGGTTCATGCGACTGTCCGGCATTGAGCGTGTGCGCACAGATGGACTGCAGCGGACAGTGTTCGGTACTGTTTTCTTTCTCCTGCTGGTGATGACTTATGCAGGCAGCGGAATGACATTCGTGTCCCTTGTCGACGGGCATATCCATATCGCAATGCAAACTGGTGGCAGCGATTCCGGCCGGCATAAGAATTGATCCGGCAAACAGGAGCAGCATGAGTACTGTTAGTATGCGATATGTGTTACCCGTTTTCTGCAATTGTAATTGTGTGATTCGAAATGATCCCTAAATATATCAAAAATTTTGATGATGCAAGATCGATATTACATCCTGTTATACGTTTACAGGTGTCATTTATTGCCGTCCCGGGTTTAATGCCGAACCGAACTCTTATACACAGTCATTTCCTGTCTAATGCCGGCGTTCTTTCCGGTTCAGGTGGGTAGAGCCAGGGAGATACCATTTATAATCAGGTCAGACCAGGACCTCATCCACATCGCGGCGAAAGGAGTAGGGCATCTTTTCTGAATACCCGAACCGTATCAGCAGCAGCGGATGACCATCAAGGTCCAGCTCATCCCGCATCCTGTTGCGAACCTCCTTCTCTTCACACGGCATATTTACATGAGCATGACTGATTTCGAGTTTAGTCGCTGTGAGCCCGAATCGTTGAAATGCCCGG
>JAWVZC010000149.1:0-9346 GCA_033722415.1 Balneolaceae bacterium
CGTTGCTAATATTCAACGCGTTTAGTGGTTGGATTCGATGGCAACGAACCAGGAAAAGCCCTCTGCCTCATCCCGGACCCCGATCCGGGATCTCGCGTTGGCAGTGAGCGTTGATTTGTTGCGAGCCGAGCTCAACGGCAGCAGCCTTGCAAGATCCTGAAACAAGTCCAGTATGACATACAGACTACTTTTTTAACCGTTAAACGGGTTAAATTCAGTAATCTTCGGTACGTCCCTATGTCGAACTCAGGTTCGTATTAATTAGTCCATTTTTTCAGTGACCAAAACGAACGGCTAATTTTATTTTAAGTTTCATACAAAAGGGAACATTTCTGCTAATAGAGAGGGTACATTGCCTGTTTTGAGGAAATTGCAATAACAAGCGGATCAATAAAATGGTATGTAAAAAGGGGGCGGAAATGTTTCCCCGGGTACCTATAGATCGGAAACGATGCGTCGTAAAAAAGGTATCTCTATCAGTTTGCCAAAAAAACGGGACTGCCCCTGGAGACAGCCCCGTTGTTTGGGTATGTATCGCTAAACCATCAGAAGTCGATGCCGATGGAGAAGTAGTGTTTAGGGTCGTTTCCAAAGCCGCTTCGGTAGTAGGGCCAGCCGATATCATACCGGAACGGCAGGCCGAGCAGTATGGTCCGGAGCCCAAACCCGGCACCGATAAGCAGATCGCCCTGCAAGGATTCAAACGTAGTGTAGTTGCTCAGGTCGGACGGAGGCTGTGTTGTAATGTCACCTGTTGACCGGTTAAAAAAGTACTGCACCGGCTCACTCACTTTAAAATTGAGGTCGGCATCATTCAGAATCGTGGAGTTGTCGATCTGTCCCATGCTGTTTCTGCGTTCCAGCGGAATGTCCTGTCCCCAAGCTGTTCCGGCATCGATAAACGCGGCGCCGGTCAGGTTATAGAGCGGGAGAATCGGTATCGGGCCAGGCAACAGTGCGGCGAACAACGGGAAACGAAATTCGGCATTGACCAGGGTAAATTTATCCCCGTTGATGCTGTTGAATTCATGTCCCCGCAGCGGCAGTGCAGGCTGTGTAAAGAAGGTGCTGGCCAGCTTGTCGGTAGGGATGGAATTGCCGGACCATCGCTGGTTGATCCATCCCAGCATGCCACCCATAAAATAGGTCTGCGAATCGCGGCCGAACGATGCGGCTCCCGATCCCCGCAGGGCAAACGTATAGCCGTACCCGAGATTGAAATACTTGCGATAATCACCCAGCAGTGATACAAACTCCAGGTTGCTCACGGGTGGACTGCCCGACAGGCTCAACGCATATCGGTGACCTCCGAGCGGGGTCAGGAAGCCGGGCCGCGTACGATCAACCGTGAAGGTTGCCTGCGGGTAAAGGAACGACGAGCTGCGATTATCGGAAAAATCGGTTCCCACAATGGAAAAGTCCTGTGATATGGAGATTCCCAGCAGGCTCATGTCGATCCGGCGGAACTTGTCGATCGGATACTGGGCCGTAACCCCGCCGCTCATTGTGCGGAAGCGAAACAGCTGACCCGTAAACGTCTGGAAGTTACTGGCGGAGTGCGTAAAATTGACCAGCCAGTTCGTTCGCTCCTTGAAGTAACCGTATGAGACAAGATAGTCACTGTTTCGGAGATCAAAGTTAAGGTTGGAACCAAACATAATCTGGTGATCGCCCATGAGATCGCTGAATACAATTTGGGCAAGCCCGCTGGTGCCGTAGAACGTGGAAAAATTGCCGCCGGCATAGACGAAATCGGTGGTAAACCGAAGCCGGTACTCCCGCGGCTGGTAGCGGCCGTCATCCGTACGGTTGTTATCGGGATTGAAGAGCTCCGCATTCAGGTATTCGTTGGCAAAGGCGGTATCCTGTTCCACCTCTTCGGCAAATACATAGTTCCTGAAATCGATTTCCTCCGATGAAGTGGTATCCTGAGCCGTAGTATCCGGCTGTTGCGTGCCAGGTGGTTGCTGGCGGTCTGCCGATGCCACCGTCGTGGTATCCCCGTTCGTGGAATCATCGGACTGATTCGGTTGCGTCCGGGTGTTCAGGTCGGATGACAGAGCGTTATCATCGGTTATCGGCGTGGCATTGGGCTGGGCTCCGAACATCTGTCGGGCATACAGCGTGGCGGGAACGCGTTCTGCCTGAGACTCCCGCTGCCGCCGAAGGGCCCATTCGTTCGGGGTAAGTTCGGCGTCCTTTTTTCGCAGGAAGGGGGAACGAATTAAAAATACATCTAAATTCCCTTCATTCACCGTATTCACCGCCAGGCGGCTGCCGTCACTGCTGATCGAAATCTGCATAATCCCGGATTGCAGGTTGGTAAGCGGTGCCGTGGTACGATCCTGTATGTTCATCTGATAAATGTTGGGAATACCGTTTTGATCCGAAATAAACACCAGGCGTCCATCACGGGTGGTTTTCGGCTGTTTTTCTGACCAGAGTGGGGTTTTGGTCAACCGGGTGGCCCGGGTGCTGCCCATGTTTACCCGGTAGATATCCGTGGAATAGAGGTCATCGGTAAGCAGCAGCCGGTAATTTTCCTTGTAGCTGTTAAGCTCAACGTTGTCACCGCGAGCCGATACGAAGTATACGGATTGCGAGTCGCTGCTCCAGGCCGGTTCAAAATCGGAAAACACATCGTTCGTAAGATTCATGAACTCCTGTGTTTCGATATTGTAGACAAAAATATCCTGGTAGGGACCGATGTTACCGTCAAAAGCGATCTTGTTCCCGTCTGGCGACCACGCCACCGACCCGATAGCATCAAGCCGCGGGAACTTCACTTTCTGGATATTGCCGGTACTGTAATCCACAATCGCCAGGTCATCCGATCCCTTCGACTTGGCGGAAAGGGTAAGCCTTTCCCCGTCGGGCGACCAGCTGAGGTTGGGATTCAGAATGTTCAGTTCCTCGAAATTGACATTGTCGTTTCCCTTGATCAGGGTCTTCAATTTTTCGCCCGTTATAGCACTGATTACCACCACATCAAAAAATCCCCGCTCGTTGGTGATCATGGCGATCTTGTCGCCCTGCGGAGAGATCGCCGGGCTGGTGTTGTAGGTTCCTCCGCGACTGTCGTCGGTCACCAGCGTTGCAAAATTGCTGATATCCTCTCGTTCAGCCACCTCCGGCAGATATCGTTTTCGATAAAAATCTTTCCACCGTTTCGATAGTTCGGGAATTGTCAGCCCGAGTGCCCGCTGAAACCCGGTTTCGATACTACGCTGTGTTTTGATAATCTGAAGGATCTCCCCAATTTTTGCACGGCCGTACTCTTCCACAATAAAATTCCAGAACGACTGCCCCCCGCGATAGGCAAAATACCCGCTCAGCCTGGGCAGGTCCGGCAGGTAATTGTTAATTATGGCATCGCGCACCCACATGTCGGTGTTAGTGTCCCACCCGACCGATTCATATTCAGCCAGTCCCTCGTCAAACCAGTTGGGGAAACGCAGCTGAATATTGTTACTGATGATGTTCTGGACACTTCCGCCATAGAACATATCGTTGAATACGGCGTGCGAAAGCTCGTGGTGAAGGGTACTCCTGAACTCGGTGTAATTGCCGCTGAACGGCATGGTGATCCGGTTTTTAAACGCATCGGTCACACCGCCTATGCCCTCGGCGTTGGTGGGAAGATTAACCACGTTGGTCTGGGAAAAATCATTGTGCGAATCGTAGATTATCACCTTGATGCGGTCGGCAATCTGGTGATTGTAATCCTCAGAAAACTGTTTCAGGGACGACTCGAGCGTACGCACCGTGAAGTCGGCCAGTTCATAATTGAGAGAACTGTAGTAGTGTACATCGAAATGTTCCGACTGAATATACCGCCAGTTGAATGAGTTGTACTGTACCCTGTTTTTCCCGAATGAGAAATACTGGGCCACCGACAGCTCGGCACCAACAAACAGCATCAGTGCCAGCACGAACATGGTTTTATAGATCCGCGGGTAGGTGTCTGGAATTTTCATAAGCGATATATTTCGGGGTCAATATTGCAGTAAGAATCGAATGATGCATTCCATCATCCGTCAACCAGTGCCAGATCGATGTGGCGCTGATCTACATCAGTTCTAACGACTCTAACCTTCATTTCTTTCCCCAGCTGGTATTTTTTTCCTTTATTTTTTCCAACCAGGCAGTGCTGCTTCTGATCATAGATGTAGTAATCATCCTTCAGTTCACTCACTTTCAGCATACCTTCGCAGTGAATATTTTTCAGATCTACGAAAATACCTTTCTCCATAACCCCGCTTACAACGCCTTCAAAAACATCGCCGACGTGCTCGCTGAGGTACTCCACCTGCTTCAGCTTGATCGATTCCCGCTCAGCCTCGATCGCCAGCCGTTCGCGTTCGCTGCAGTGGGCACCCATCTTTTTAATCTTGTCATACTTGTAACCCGGTTTGCCTTCCGCATAATTTTTCAGAAGGCGGTGTACAATCACATCCGGGTACCGGCGAATGGGACTTGTGAAATGGGCGTAGTACTCAAAACCGAGTCCAAAGTGCCCGATATTATCCGGACTGTATTCCGCCTTTGCCATGGCTCGCAGCATCAGGTCATTAACCGTGAGCTCCAGCGGGGTATCTTCTATTTGATCCAGTAATGTATTGATGGCCTTTGAGCTGACTGTCTTACTATCCAATCTGAAATCGATCCCAACCGGCTTCACGGTCTCCTGGATATTTTCCAGTTTTTCAAAATCGGGCTGGTCGTGAATACGATACAGAAAGGGGAACAGGTCTTTGTTTCGCTTTTTGCGGGATTGCTCCCTCAGGTTCTCCACATGCCGGGCAACAGTACGGTTAGCCATCAGCATGCACTCCTCGATAAGACGATGGGCAAAGAGCCGGTCTTTCAGCTGTATATCCAGCGGTTTGCCGTTTTCATCCAGGATGAATTTGGGTTCGGGGGTATCGAAGTCGATACTCCC
This sequence comes from Balneolaceae bacterium, assembly GCA_033722415.1. Lineage (GTDB taxonomy): Bacteria > Bacteroidota > Rhodothermia > Balneolales > Balneolaceae > JAMQKA01. The sequence goes on from JAWVZC010000149.1 coordinate 4,943, forward strand.
CTCCTTAAATCGTTTTTCCAGCAGTACGTGGGCCAGTTTTTCCGCGGTTTTCAGCGGTTCGGAGAACGGGCTCTGCTTGCCGTCCAGGATTTCCTGGGCCTGCTCATAGGTAAAACGGCGTTTTGAGTGAATGACAGTCTCCTCGATGGAGAAATCGACCAGCTTCCCCTTCGGACTGATTTCCATAAAACAGCTGTACGCCAGTTTGTCCTCCTCCGGTCGAAGGCTGCAAACCCCGTTACTCAGTTTTTCGGGAAGCATCGGAATAACCCGGTCAACTAGATACACGCTGGTGCTGCGTTCATACGCTTCCTTGTCGAGGATCGAATCCACCGGCATATAGTGCGTTACATCCGCGATATGCACTCCCAGGTAGTAGTGCCCGTTGTTGAGAATCTCAATACTGAGGGCATCGTCAAAATCCTTGGCATCCTCCGGATCGATGGTAAAGATCTGCTTGTCGCGCAGGTCGAGTCGTCGTTCATACTCACGCTGCGGTATTTCGGTGGGTATATTTTCGGCGTATGCCTCCACTTCTTCCGGAAACGGGGCTTTCATCTGGTTTTCTGCCAGGATCGAGAGCATCATCGCCTCGTTCGATTTGCCATCCCCCAGTACCTGCGTAATCCTGGCCTCCGGCAGCGAGCGCGGGTGGACCCAGTCGACCAGCTCGAAAATGACCTTGTCACCGTGTTGTGCTTCCCCGATATTTTTCGGGAGCACGAAAAAGTCGACATGGGCCGAGTTTTCATCAGCCGTTATCAGGAAACTGTTATCGGACTGTTTAAGCAGGGTTCCGACAAAAATTTCGCGTCCCCGTTCCAGTACCTCCAGGACTTTTCCCTCAATCCGGCCGTCACTGCCTTTCTGAGAAAACACTTCCACGCGGACGGTGTCGTCGGGCAGGGCCACTCCCAGGTTGCGGGAGGAAATTCGGATATCCTCCTTGTACTCCTCAGAAATCAGGTAACCGGTCCCCCTCCTGCTGATATCCAGGGTCCCGACAACCGTATTGTCACGCCCTTTTTTCTTTCTCCTCTTTTTACCGTCTGATGCGGCAAGCTGAATCGCACCGCCCTTTCGCTTGACAATCAGGTTTTGATCGAAAAGGCTGTTGATGGCGCTTTTCAGCCGGTTATTATCTTGTTTTGACTCTACCTGCAAAATCTCCTGAAGCATATTGAAAGGCAGAACCGAGTTGGGATTTTTTTTCAAAATATCGAGGATAATCTCCTCAAACGTCGTTTCATTCGTTTTTTTAGACATCAAAAGTAGTTATCAATTCTATTCGTAATTCAAATTATTCTTCATCTTTTATGGCATCGGTGGCGGGGCCGCTGGCCAGGGTGTTCTCCGTATCGTTCTGCTTGCCACCCCCGAATATACCGAATATAGTGCGCTTTATGCGCCTGAGAAACTCTTTCCAGGTATTAAACTTCACCTGGGCTTCGAGACCGATGCCGTCTACCGTACTTCCTGCACCGGGTGTCGGGGTAATACTACCCAGCGTCTGATCCTGCCGGTGAAACGCCATTACAGAGAGGCTGCGATTGATACGATACGTAGCATTCAAATCACCAATGCGCTCGGTAAGAGTTGCCTGGTTGCTGGAGCCCGTAATCATTCCTTCGCGTCGTAGAATAAGCCTATCGTTGTACAATCGCAATGCCACTCCAAGATCAATCTCGTTATAGGCATTCAGGCTGAAGTCGATATCGAACCGGCTTACGTCGCTGTTCAGCAGGGCGTTTATCTGGTTGGACAGCAACGGACTGATCACCTGGCTGGAAAGCAGCGGGTTCAGGTAAGTTGAGCGCCGGGTAAAACTCTGCCCGATATTGCTGTATGCCTCGTTGGTGTTCTGGTAGGAGATAAAATTACCCGTAAGCAGTATGCTGGTGGCCTGGATCAGTTTTTCCTGTTCATCCCGGTTCAACTCATTTATTCGTGCCGTCAGTGCACTGTTGGAGGAAACGTCAAGCGTATTGGGGATGCGGAAATAGTAATCATTTTCCACGCTGGTAATCGTGCCGGTAATCTCCACTACCAGTTCAATCGGGGTTCGCTGCCGCTCAACCTCCTGCTGGTTCTGATCCGTCCCGCCGATTAACGGGGCAACGCTGGGCCGGGCGTTGTAGATGGCGTTGATATCGAGACGGGCATTATCGGGATCGCCCTCCCAAATGATGGTTCCGCCCTTCTCGAGCTCCAGCGGGCGGGTAAATATTTCTCCGCCCACAAAAATATACCGCCCGCTGGCGATATTATAGCGCCCGAAAATACGGGTTTCCTCCTCCTCCATCGTCAGCCGCAGCTGCCCGGTTCCTTGTGCGGTTAAGACTTCCCCCGTAACCTGGTCAAAAATAAGCTCGACGGTCATCGGATTTCCGGCTGTAAACTGCAGATCCAGGTTAAAACGCTCTGAAAACGTGAGGTTCTCCAGCATTTGATTGAGCGACTCCTGGGAGGTCTGGGTAATTCCGGAGGTCGAAATGGCGGCCGACTTACGTTTCGGGCGGAACTCCTCTACGAATTCGATAAACCTGGTATTCTCCGTCAGTTCGGTCTCCTCGAGCAGGGGCATGTAAAGCCTGGAGTCGGAGGTCACCTCGATGGGCGTCTGGGTGCGCAGGAACATGTCGTTGTTCGGGCCGGTCAGCCGAACCACACCGCTGCCGGAGAGGCTGCCGTAAAACGGTACATCGGGATCGTAGGTATTATTCATGAAATGGAGGCGATCCATCTCAAAGGTGATATCAGTATAATTGATCGGATTAAAGTTCTGGATATCCACGCTGCCGTATACCAGTCCTGTTCCCCCTTTGGTATCGGTCACATTGAGAGAATCCAGAACCAGCCAGTCTTGCCGGTTGAACACGACATGCCCATTTACGAAATAGTTGGTATTGAGAAATTCCGGCTTTGCAAAGGCGTTCTTAACATCAAAATCGAAGTTAAAATCGTAATCTTCCCGAGTGCCGGCAATATACCCGCTGCCGGTTGCCACGCCTTCCACATCCTGGAATACCTTGTGGGCGATCAGCGGCACAATCCACAGGTCGATTTCCCTGAAGTCGGCATCAAAATAGAACAGGGTGTCTTTGGGCGCGGCCTGACCCGGGGGTACGACATACCCATCCAGGTGCAGATTCTGGCCGATATTGTCATTATTGGCCAGGTATTCGCTGTAGTGCGTGGAATCGGTAACAATGTCGATGCTGGTATCGAAACGATTGCGCTGACGGTTGAAACGGCTGGAAAAGGAGGCATCGCCCACCAGGCGATCATCGATTCGCAGACGCCGTACCATCATATCACCCTGAATTGATGGGCTGGAAAGCAGGGAACGGGTTAGCAGCGTCCCGTTGAGTGTACCGCTGAAGCTGAGCCTGCCGTTCACCAGTTTTGAGATGCGATCCAGGTTCAGATCCTGCATCTCAAGAACCAGGGAGTCGCTCCTGCTGCTGGTGATATCTCCGCTGACCCGCAGAAATTCGTCGCTGTTGTTGAACTGAAAATTGTCAAACAGTATCTGCCCGTTTCGTTTCAGCGTGACGGTCGGTATCTGCCGGTTTTGCCAGGCATACTCGTTGTTGCCCAGGTAGAACCGGGTGATGTTCATCTCGAGAGCATTGGGGGTAATTCTGTTGGCAGTACTCAGCTCCAGGCGAGCCTCGTTCGAAATACTGCCGATTGAACTGGCGAGAAACAGCGAATCCTGCCGCAGTGATAGGTCAAACCGAACCGAATCGAGATTCATCGCACGGGAATGGAGGGTGTCCAGCGAGGTCTGAAATTCAATATTGGAAAACGCTTTAAGGAGGCGGTCGTGCCGAAAGCTCGCAGTCAGCCGTGTGGTGGCGCCATACGCCTCGTTGGTGTTGTATATCAGAGTGTCGGTTCGTGAATCGGCAGTTAGTAAAAACCGTTCGGCATCGGCTTTGATATCGAAATTGATCCTGGAATCGGATACCAGATGGGGAAAACTGTTCCAGTAGAGGCGAATCAACGACAGGTTTTTGGCTACCAGTTCCCCTTCCAGCGCCAGCGGACGGGGCGGAATTTCCCGGGTTTCAGATACATCCATGGAATCGAGCAGTATTTCGCTGCGTACCCGTTCCCTCAGGTAACGGCTCCAGTAGCTGAACTGATGGTAGATATTCGAGGGGGTCAGATCTCCCCGAACGTTCATGTCAAACAGGGTGCTTGTCAGCCTGAAGGTTCGGGTGTCCAGATCGGGGGAATCGATATCCATATAGAACTGGTGCATCCCTACAGTATCCGGACCAATCCGCGACGGTTTCACGTCAAGGTTGGCACGGCCCTGCACGCGATCGGCCGCGAGGCCCTGAAGCTCAATATTGTAGTCGACATTGAGGGCCGTTTCCGGCACGGGATCCGCCA
>JAWVZC010000150.1:0-9313 GCA_033722415.1 Balneolaceae bacterium
AATTTGATGCCGATGCAGCCTGGAGATGTTCCCAAAACGTGGGCCGATGTGGATGACCTGTTCGAGTATATCGATTTTCGGCCACAGGTCGGGATAGAGGAGGGGATCGGTAATTTTATCGATTGGTATAAAAACTATTACGTTCCGGAAGAAAAATTAAAAACAGTTGCAGATACTTGAACCGTTGCACCTGCTGTTCAGCAATTAACGCATGCGGGGATGTGGAACTGCCATGGTTGAGAACCACAGGCAAACGGCTGGCACGAGTCAGTTTCCTGCCAATTGTGACATTCCTTTGTAACAGTTACGCCTTGAGATTCTCTTATAGTCAGTAAAAACAGAAAGATACATCTACAGAAATTTTCTTCAACTCCGAATATAATTTGCACCTGAAACCGGAACATTTTACCCGCTACAGGGTAGTAACATACCTGGAACCGCGGGCTGCGGGCTGACTTCCAACGTTCCCCGTAAATGATGCGGGGACCATGGTCACCCGATGTTGCCCCGGTGACGGTAACAATTCGTTTTTTGTTTTCCTGCTGCCTGGTATTCCATTCGAAGCTCCGGGCGAAGGATCTGCTCTTTCATATATAGCTATCGGTATACAATTACCTGCTTCGCAACTTCGGAAACGTCGGAAAAACTGACGAAAAAAATATCATCTGCGACCTCATAAACAAGCTGTAAAACGCTGTGTTTATGAGCCTAAGAAAAACCTCATAAGACAACGGCTAATTACCAATGAAACATCTCCTTGCCTTTGCTGCATTGCTGGCAATCGTTCTATTTCCCAACCTTTTAAGCGCACAACCGGGCCTGCCGGATGCCCCGGACCAGGCACCCATTGACGGGGGGCTCGTCATCCTGGCTGCGGGTGGGGGAACGTATGCTATAAAGAAACTGCGGGAAGAAAAAGAGTAATAACCAAAGGGTGCATCGCGTGATCCCTAGAATGGAGCTTCATCTTCATCCGGACCGGGATCATGCCCTATGGGCGGGGTGCTACCGCTGCCTTTCGCACCGTTTTCAGAATCTCTGTCACCCTCCTGACTCCCTTTTTCAAAAGGATCCGGACTGGCGGTGGTGAGATTTTCAAATCGCGCATAATCTTTTACAAAATAGAGGCTAACGCTTCCGGTGGGACCGTTGCGCTGCTTCCCGACGATGATCTCTGCCAGGCCGGTGGTCGACTGACCTTCCGGTGTCGTTTTGATGCCGTAGTATTCGGGGCGATAGAGAAAACAGACGACATCTGCATCCTGCTCGATGGAGCCCGACTCGCGCAGGTCGCTCAGCTGTGGGCGCTTGTCACCGCCGCGCTGCTCCACGGCCCTGCTCAACTGAGACAGGGCAATGACCGGCACATTCAGTTCCTTGGCCAGCGCCTTGAGCCCGCGCGATATGGTGGCAATCTCCTGCTCACGTGTACCCAGGTCTTTTTTGTTGGTGGTCATCAGCTGCAGGTAGTCTACGATTATAACCCCGATGTCATGTTCGCTTTTAAGCCGGCGCGCTTTGGTGCGCAGTTCCATAATGCTGAGGCCCGGCGTATCGTCGACAAAGATATTGGCGGTGAAAAGCCGGCCCGCTGCATCGATAAGACGTTTGAACTCCTCGTCATCCAGCCGACCGGAGCGGGCAGTCTGTGCGTTGATACGGGCCTCCATCGTCAAGAACCGCTGTACCAGTGATTGCGCCGACATTTCGAGACTGAAAAACGCTACATTCGTCTGCAGGTTTTCGTCCTGGTGAAGGGCGGCGTTGCGGGCCGCGGTGAGAACAAAGGCGGTTTTACCCATTGAGGGCCGGGCGGCAATAATCACAAGGTCTCCGTTTTGCCAGCCGGCGGTATATGAATCGATATCGAGTCCGCTTGGAACCCCCGTAATACCGGAGGGTTTGCCCCTGATATCCTCCAGGTAGGAGAGGGTCTCCTTCAGCACATCCCCGATCGGGGTGGCCTGCGCGCGCTGTTTTTGGTTGGCAATATCGAATATCCGCTGCTCGGCCCGGTCCAGAACATCATACGGATCGGAAGTACTGTCATATGCTTCCTTGATGATATCGGTACAGCCCAGAATCAGGTTGCGCTTGGTGGCTTTTTCAGCAATTATCTGTGCGTGGTAGTCAATATTGGCTGCAGAACTGACCGATCTTGTCAATTCCGACAGATACCCCGCTCCCCCGATCTGGTCAAGCAGTTCCTTGTCTCGCAGTTCATTTTCCACGGTCAGCAGGTCAAGAGGATTGTCCCGTTCATAAAGATCATGGAGTATTTCAAAGATATGCCGATGGGCGGGCTTGTAGAAATCGTCTGAGCTGAGCATTTGCAGGGCCACGGTCGCTGCCTCATGCTCAATCAGCATGGCGCCGAGTACCGCCTCTTCCACCTCAACTGCCTGCGGGGGTACCCGACCTTCGCGTTCCAGCAGGTCAGCATGTGACTTGTTCTGATTACGATACCGTGACCCGTTGTCGTCTGGTGACATCTTCTGCTGATCCTCGACTTTGATAAGTTAAAAATGCTGATGGTACATGATATGACGTTGAGCAGTGTCGGGTCCACATATCACTCCATTGATCCCTCTGGGGCAATTGCCGACATCATGAATTATAAGAAAAGTGCATCTCATTAGTAAAGCCGAACAGACCGAAAAAATGTAAAAATCGGGTGCATGCCGGCTGGTTTATCCCGGTTGCCGGCCAGGTATTTTTTTCTCATCCGAGGTGCCCGGGCAATAGTGCCGGAAATAATCCCGAAATGACCAGCCATTATAGCGAAATGTTGCTGGGTGGGGACATTTTGCAGCGATCTTTCCCCCGTTATAATCTCTATGCCATAAATCACAGAGCAGGATTTACCTGTCTTGTGGGTACTGAATTTTCCTTAAATACTCGAGATATCCGGGTTAAATGGATTTTATTTTTTCGGATCATAGTCGGGAAATTAGTCGAAAATAAATACGGAATACATTTGATTGTGGCTTTTCGGGAAATCGTTAATTGCGGATTATTGCCTGGCTAGCGTCACGACAGACAACGCCGTGACCCACACTGGCTGGCACCACTGGGGGTTGTTTTCGAATCGATTGACGGTAATCTCGCTGTCCTTTCGATCTACCGCGATGGTATCCGAGTGAAACGGGGCTCCCTGAAAGAAGTCTATTGCGGATTCGGTGATCTTCTTGTGGGCCGTGCGGCGAACACGAACGCGCAGAATGTCGCAGTCCACTACCTGCTGGTATGCCATTTGTAGTCAAAAAACAAATATAACTCACAGTATATCAGAGCATTACAAGAAATCTGAAATAATTTTCGTGAGAAATGCAGGCTAGTCGTATTGGTAAGCATTGATGATGAACGAAACTTACAGGTTTTGAAATGGGGCAATATTCTGGATATAAAAAATCACTCTCAGCTGTCTTTTTTTATGATCGAGATGAGGAGATCTCTCCCTGTTCTCTGGGGTTGAAAAAGACTATGGTGTGCATCCAAGCTCATCATACCGCCTGCGCAGTTTTTGGACATCCTCCCAGGTGGGGCGTTTCCATTTGGCATTGCGCAGAAGGGCGGCGGGGTGATAGGTGGCCAGCAGTTCGCGACCATCCAAAAAGGGATGGAAGGTTCCCCGCATGTTGCCCAGCGTATCATCGGAATTCAGGAGGGTTTGTGCCGAAATTTTTCCCAAGCTTAAAATTAGTTTGGGATCGACCAGTTCTATCTGTTTGAGCAGAAACGGCAGGCTGCGTTCCCGTTCTTCCGGTTTCGGATTTCGATTGTTCGGGGGGCGGTGCTTCAGGATGTTGGCGATATAGACATCCTCGCGCTCAAAATCGATGGCGGACAGAATCTTATTCAGTAACTGACCCGCTTTGCCCACAAACGGCTCCCCCAGGCGGTCCTCTTCGGCGCCGGGTGCTTCCCCGATCAGCATCAGGTCGGCATCGGGATTTCCCACACCAAATACGAGGTTTGTCCCCTGGAGATCGGTTTTTAACATGTCGGCCTCCCTGCAGAGCGTCTCCAGTTCTTCCAGGGTGGTGCAGGTCTCCAACCGATCAGGCAGTGTATCGGGTTCCGAAGCCGCCTCTTCTCGCTCTCCCTTATCGGCGTTTTTACGTGTTGATGCCGTTGAAACAGACTGCGTCTCCTGATCTTCCCTCGCCGCTCTCTCGTCCGGATACATACCCGGCAGGTCGATGTAAAAATCACCGTACATCTCCCGCTCTCGTTCAAGGAAGCGTTTGATATCCCGGATCAGTTTCTCCGGGACAGAGTCGTCTGTACTCATTGATCCACCTAAATTGTAAGTTCTGCAATCACCTGTTCCTCCTCACGAACCCGGTCGGTAAGCGTACCGATCAGGTAACCCTCCCTGGTTCGGGCACCCAGTTCCACCGGCAGAATTTTGTTCTCGTACTTCGGATTGTAGGGAATGCCGACCCGGACATAGTTGTCAGTCCACCCCAGCATGGCCCCGTTTCTGTTTGCTCCTTCAACGAGTACCGGTCGGGTTTGTCCCTGGAAGCGGGTATCAAACGCGTACCGTTTCTTTTTGGAGAGGCGCCGCAGCTTATGGGTGCGCTGTTTACGCACGCTGTTTTGCACCTTCGGCTCAATATTCAGGGCATGGGGGTTTGGGCGTTCGGAATAGGTGAAGACATGCAGGTAGGTGACCGGCAGGCTGTCGATAAAATCGAACGACTCCCGGAACAGCTCGTCGGTCTCGCCGGGGTGTCCCGTTATCACATCCACGCCGATAGCCGCATCCGGCATCAGCTCCCGGATCAATTCAACACGTTTTCGGTAAAGGTCAGACTTGTATCGCCGGCGCATCAGCCCGAGCATTTTGTCACTTCCGCTCTGCAGTGGCATGTGAAAGTGGGGCTGTATCTTGTCGGATTCGGCCGTAAAGTGGATAATCTCTTCATGCATCAGGTTTGGTTCCACAGAGGAAAACCGGATACGTTCTAGGCCGTCCACATTTTCGAGCTGCTGGAGCAGCATAAAAAAGGTTTCGTCTGTTCCACGACCGAAATCGCCGGCATTTACACCCGTAATCACGATCTCTTTAAATCCATCCTCAACCAGGTGATGTGCGTTGCGAATAACCGTCGAAATTTCGGGGCTTCGGCTCTTGCCCCGGGCCAGGGGGATGGTGCAAAATGAACACTTGTAGCTGCAGCCGTCCTGCACTTTCAAAAAGGCTCGGGTGCGGTCATCGGCAGAAAAGGCGTTGTGAAAGTCAACCGTTTCATTTACATCAGAGTGGTAAATGACCGGCTCAGACTGCTTCTCGAAATTATCGAACAAGTCAAGCAGGTTGAACTTGTTTTTGGCACCGAGCACTGTATCCACTCCGTCAATTTCCGCGATCTCTTCCGGCTCAAGCTGTGCGTAGCAACCGACCACTGCCACAAAAGCATCCGGGTTACGACGCAGGACACGGCGCACCGTCTTCCGGCAGGTGCTGTTGGCGCCCTGGGTTACCGAACAGGTGTTGATCACGTATATGTCGGCCTGTTCGTCAAAGTCGGTAATCTGGTACCCTTGCTTCTCAAAATCGCGCTGTATGGTCAGCGTCTCCGAGTAATTGAGCTTACAGCCTAACGTTTCGAAGGCTACTGTTTTCATGTGATGTAACTATCAGCTTGATACTGGTTTGATGGTTTCAAGCTACAAAGATAAAAAAATACGGTGGGATTTGATAAAAGAAGAAACTGAAGGTGACGTGGAAAATCAACTTATTTCCCCCATTCATTTGTCGAGTGCTCTGGACAAGATGATGATACTTGGATACTGTCTCAGTAATAAAACAAATAATGAATAGGCTATATAATACAAAGCTGTACCAGGTAGATACGCAGAACCACAAAGAAAACAAATACACTGTTGGGTGGTTTTGAGATTACCTTGTGGATCTTAATGAAACAGCCCGGTAGTAGCCAGTAAATCCTTCTAACGAATGAAAATTAAGGGCCACTGCACTATGTTTAGAAAGATTCGATCTGTCTCTGCATGATATCCCTGACAACTTACATATTTCCAGGTTTTTTTCAGGTATTTTATTGTAAATGCGCGTTTAGCGGTTAAAAAAACAGTCTTTAAGTCATCCTGAACTTGATTCGGGATCTCGCAAGGCCGCTGCCCTTGAGCTCAGCCCGCAACAGATCACCGCTCTGTGCCATCACGTGATTTCAGACAGCTTTCGGGGTCCGGGATAAGGCAGAGGGCATTCCCTGGTTTGTTACCCTGTAATTCAACCACACCGCCCTGTAAATAATATCCAATTTAACGACTCCCAATTATTATTTCACTGTTTTTAGCAAATCTTGGTTGTTTTCAAATCATCGTTAAATGACTCAAAAGGTGTGTGCCAAAAATAAGATCCTTGATCCCCGATTCTGGCTAACGTGTTCAGCGGGGCGTCACTTGTGACCAGTTGATGCCCTAAAAAACCCCTCCAGGATTGTTAAATCCAGGAGGGTTGAGGCAAAATAATTCAACGCTTAAATCAGATTATAATAAGCGTAAATGAGCACGGCCAGCACCATAAAGTTGATGATACTGATCGGCAGCATACGGCTCCAGCCCAGCTTCATCACTTGGTTGTACTTGAACCGTGGGATGGTCCACCGCACCCAGATATAAACAAACACAAAGAAAAGTGTTTTAAGGACAAAAACTGAAACATCGAGAACTGTTTTCATGGTACTGCTCATTTCGGGCAGCCAGTAACCGGCAAAGGGCAGGTGATAGCCACCTAGGAAAAAAGTGGTGATAAGCATACTGCCAATTACCACGTGCATGTACTCAGCCAGGAAAAACATGCCGAATTTCATTCCGCTGTATTCGGTATGGAATCCACCTACAAGTTCCTGTTCCGCTTCAACCAGGTCAAACGGCGTGCGGTTGGCTTCGGCAAATGCGGCTACTACAAAAATTACGGCGCCGATCGGGTTTCGGAAGATATTCCACCAATACTCCTGGGAGTCGACAAGGTCGATCATGCTGAGTGAATTGGAGAACAGGATACAGGAGGCGATGGCCATCCCCATCGGCAGTTCGTAGCTGATCATTTGGGCAGCGGCGCGGAGTCCGCCAAGTAGTGAGTATTTGCTGTTTGATGCCCATCCGGCCAGGGTGACCCCGTATACGCCGAGCGATGTCAATGCCAGCAGAAACAGCACACCGGCGTTTAAATCGGTCACATAGAGCCCGTCCCCAAATGGAATTACAACTACGGTCATCAGGGCGGTGACAACCGGTATGATGGGGGCGATGGTGTGAATCGTTTTAAAACCGTGGGCGGGCGTGACATCCTCCTTGAGGATTAGTTTCACGACATCGGCTATGGGCTGCAGCAGTCCGAAAGGTCCCACGCGGTTTGGTCCCACGCGGTTTTGGATCTGTGCGGCGATTCTTCGTTCAGCATATACAGCCAGTGCTGCTGAATTGAGCAGCATAAACAGCGCAATACTAAGTACAATATAGGATGTAGTTGTTACCGGCTCCATTCAGTATATGTTCGTTCAATTTGTACCTGTTTCCAAACCGGTTATCCCGAAATCCGGATACACAGGCAATGGTTAATCTTGTTTCAGTTCTTGCTGTTCGGTCGTAAGTTGAATGCCCTGTTCTTCATCCATCCGCGGGTAACTAACCTCACTGAAGGTGGGGATGGAAGCGGAGATCTCAGCCATAACTGCCCGGGAGTGTTCGTACTGGTAATCGAGTCCCAGACGATCGGCGAGGTTGTTAAAAAATTCCCAAACCGGGAGGCAATCGACCTTGTTCTCTTCATTTCTCCAGTTGTCAAAGTTGGTACCGAAACGATCGAGTCTGCCTTCGGACATTTCGAGATTCAGACTGCGATTGGTGTACTTTGTCTCCTTGGCGGGCAGTGTGCGCTGGATCCGCCCGTCGATATTCACGTAACTGGCCGGATGTTCGGCCGCACACGTGATCGGGATCACAAGATCTGACTGTTTTACGGTTTCCGTCTTGTTGGTGGCCAGGTGAATGACATACGGCTGCTGTAGGCTGTCGAAAGAGAGAACTTCCCGGTCAACCAGTTTGTCAGACAGCATAATGACTACTTTGGCATCGGTGACGGCCGCCTGCAGCTCGTCGGGCTCTGTCTCTTCCAGGTCCAGTAAACGGCACCCCGTGGTATTCGGTGCCTGGTCATCGGTTAACAGGAAATCATCCCCGTAACCCGGGATGATGTCGGTTGTGAATCGGGCGGTATCGACGCCCAGCAGGTTGAAGAATTTGTTGAAGGCGTAATTTTCTTCAACAGAGGCATGGGGACTGCCGATAATCAGGATATCGCTGCTGTCATGGGCTTCCAAAATTTCTGCAAACGTTTCTATCGCATTATTCCAGGAGGTGGTGGTTTGGCTGCCTTCGTCAAGGGTTATCGAGGGGCGCGAAACACGGTTTTCGTTAAAAATCCGGTAGGCGTCTCTTCCTTCATCGGGCATCCACCACTCATTGACCTCCTTGTTGTACCGCGGTGTGATACGGAGAACCAGGTTATCCCGGGTCCAGAGATCTATATTTGTGCCTTTACCGTTTGTGATATCGATACTTGGGGTTTGATTCATCTCCCATACCCGGGCTTTAAAGCGAAAATCGCTGGACGTCAATGCACCCACCGGGCAAATATCAACGGTATTCAGGGAGTAGGGGTCATCAAACTCCTCGCCCGGTGCCGTTGCCGGGTAATTTTTATCGCCGCGGGAGACGATGGTCAGCTGTTCGGTACCGCTGATCTCCTCGGTAAACCGAACGCAGCGTGTACAGTTGATACAGCGTTCCGCGTCAAGGGTGACACGAGGCCCGAGCTGTACCCGTTTGGGCTTGTGTGCTTTCTGAACTTCAAAACGGCTGCCTTCGGGCCCGTATTTGTACGTCTGTATCTGCAACGGGCATTCACCGGCCTGGTCGCAGATCGGGCAGTCCAGCGGATGATTGATCAGGATAAACTCGAGGTTGTCTTTTTGCGCCCGTTCCACCTCTTCATCCACTTCTTGGGTTTTAACGACCATGCCGTCACTGACATCCATCTTGCAGGAAGGCTGCAGTTTGGGAAACCAGCGGATTTTTCGCTCGCCGTTTTCATCCAGTTCAAATTCACCGGTTTCGCGATTTTTGACAGGGGTTCCCACCTTGACAAGACACTGCCGGCAGTTGGCCGGGGCCGACATGGAGGGATGGTAACAGAAATAGGGTACCTCTGTGCCCTGGTCCATAATGAACTGGAGCAGGGTAGGGCTCCCTTCAAATTCAAACCGTTTTCCATCTA
>JAWVZC010000151.1:0-9303 GCA_033722415.1 Balneolaceae bacterium
CTCCCAGTCACGATGGGTACTGGCCACCGGACAGATCACGTCGGCGTAGTGGTAGGCGGCCTTGGTAACCAGCATCGAGAGGTTGATCAGCAGCTTCTTGGAGTAGTAGCCCATCCCCTCATCTTCGTTGATGCCCTTGATCCGCTCACGGATGTAGACCCCGTGATCACTTACGACAAAGGGGGTGCCGTACCTGAACTTTCCGACGATACCAGCGATGGTGGTAAAACCCGCAGAGGCGGAATGGATCAGATCAACCTCTGGAACGTCCACATCCAGTGGCATTAGGTAGTGGTATAGCCAGCGCATGCCGAACGTCGCGTTCAACAGGTTGAACGAATCTACTTTGCGGGTAGCGGCAGACTGACTGTAAAAATCGGTAAGCTTCTCCCTGAAGGTATGCCATACACTCTCCCGGCGTAGAGTATCCTTGTAACTGTGAGAGTTGAAGTAATCCCACAGCCGGTAAATCAAAAGGCCCGTCTCGGCCCCGGAAGCCGAATATGGATCGACCAGTAGCTCCAGCAGGCTTTCGAAATGGGGTAAAAACTCCTCCTCTACCTGTTCAGCCCCGGTAAACTCCTGTTCGGAAGCGATCGAGGAAAACATTCTTTCCGGCTGGTAGTAAGCGATCGGGAATTCACTGCCCCACAACGGTACTTTCGTCACCGATTTAATATTGGCAGGCAGATCGTACTGGAGTTCCATATATGGATTGCCGACGTAACACTGCATCAGAAAATCGACACGGTCCTCCAGCCGGTTGCACATCATCTCGGCCCAGGTTGATACCCCGCCGCCTTTGACATATGGATATGCCCCTTCCGTAAGTAATAAGACCCTTAGTCTGTCACTCATGTTGTTATACCAAAAACCAATTGCTGGGTCCAGCGAGACCCGTTGCAGGCGGACGCCGATTCCTCAATCGGTCGTCACAGCCAGTCCTTCATTATACAAATTTACCGTTATTGTATATTTGCGAGCGTGGAACCCAAAGGTGATCAGGCTTCGGATTTCGCCACAGTTAACGTTTTTTCAAATCTAACAGGTTACAAGCCCCATTTTACCAGGCTTAATCCCTCGCCTTTCAGCCAAATTACTTCGATTTGCATTACGTGTAATAAACACACGTTTTAATACCTTTAAAAATGAACCTGCCCGGCAACTCCTTATTTGCTGCAGCGGGGGGCGGTGCCCCAGAAACGGGCGTACCAGGAGAAAATTCGCCACCTTCGTAGCCGGCAGCCCGTACCTTGTTACAGGAATCGCCGATAAACCACTGTTAATGGTCCATTTATGCACATGGATATTGAAATTCCAACCCATCTGACCCGGGTCAGACATGCGAGGAAAAATATGTGACACTTGCTGTTTAATCATCGAGATACCTGGTAAAACGAAATATTTCAGCGGGAAAGTAGCATTTAACATTGAACTATTCGCTTAGAAGCTTTTAATGAAGCGTATTCTAATTGATTTTAGAAACCCTTAATGATTATTAGAAATTTGCAATATCGTTGCGGTAGTCTCTGAAATATCGATGTTTCCACTGTACAGCAGCTTATTTTTTGTCAAGATCAGTGACCGAGAAACTGAAACGCAACGAGCGTGAATTCTTATTTTCGGCCTGTTTACGCAGGTCAAACTCAAGATCCATGATGGTTCGTCTTTCTTCCGTCATCGATAATAAGATAGGTCTGTACATGGTAACAGATGTGCCTGATTGCCCGTACAGATGTGCCAATATTGCCGGATAAACACCATATCCGCTGATTTTTTCAGTTCCAAACAATTATTTTGCTATATCGGACAGTACTTTTGGCGAAGATAATAACGATGAACAACAGGACCATCACGGAGATGCAGACCCGTTACGAGGTACGAAAAAAACAGCAGGAAAATGCACTGCTTAGAGAACAGCAGCAGGCCCAGCAGGCAGAGCTGCAGGCCCAGCGATACCGTAACTACCTGCTGGGTGGCGGTCTCCTTTTCGGACTTGTACTGACCGGTACCATGGCGTGGAGCTGGAGCAGGCAAAAACAGAAAAACCGGAAGATTTCGGAACAGGCAGCTGTACTGGACCGGCAGAATGAACAACTGAAAAAGATGGATGCGTTCAAAGACCGGATGCTTCACATGATCGTGCACGATATGCGAAATCCGCTTTCGGTAATCGTGGGCATGGCGAAAAACAAGCTGTTGAAACGATCGGGATTACAGATGAAAGCACTGATCAATAACATCCTCGAAGTTGAGAAACTGGTACAGGCCCGGATAACCACCGATATGGAAACAATCAAGATCGCGGAAATGGCGGAAGAGCTCCAAACCCAGATGCACCCGATTTTTGATACCAGCAGGCAGTCTCTGGATCTGCAGCTGGCTGATGACCTGGAAGTCCGGGCGGATTACCACCTGCTCTACCGGACCCTGGAGAACCTGTTGTCAAACGCCTCGAAATACTCCTCGCGAGACAGCACCATCACCCTGAGCGCCGGCAGGCAACAAAACTCGGTGCGAATTGAAGTGATCGATGACGGGGACGGAATCCCGGAGCATCAGCAGGAGCAGATCTTTGAACAGTACTGGTCGGCAGATAATGAAAACAGGAATAACGGGAGCGGTGATATCTCCATGGGTCTGGGACTCGCCTTCTGTAAAATGGCGGTCGATGCCCAGAAGGGAGAGATCGGGATTGCATGCGAACCCGGACAGGGAACCACCTTCTGGATTCGCCTGCCAGCCGCATAACGTAAATTTGCAGTTCAGCTTCGGATTTCCGGCGCCACCGTTGTTTCTGATATGCCATTTTTCCATATTAATCTGTTTGGAATTACCCGCACTAACTAATTCTGATTTAAAAAGGGATCTCAGTCATGCATTCATGTATTCGCCAGCTTTTCATCACCGCCCTTCTGTTGCTTCTGACCATGAGCACACAGGCACAGGAGACCTCATCAAACAACAATTTCAAGGAGCAGTTTAACGGACATTTCAATTATGCCTCCCGGGTGCTGCAGCTGGCCAGGGCGATGCCCGCCGACCTTTACGACTGGCGACCGATGGAGGGCGTCAGCTCGGTACAGAAGGTGTATACCCACATTGCCAGTACCAACCTGTACTACCTTGAAAACAACTTGGGCATCCCCTCACCAAAGGGTATCGAGCGGGATGAGATTGAATCCATCACCGGCAAAGAGGAGGTCGTGGCCATCCTGGAACAGTCGATCAATCATGTAAAAAAGGCGGTTCAGGAGATGCCCGAATCCAAACTTTCCGCCCGGACCGAACTCTACGGGCGAACCGTCAACGGGCAGGCGGTGCTGATGCAGCTGATTACGCATATGAGCGAACACGTTGGGCAGTCTATCGCCTATGCAAGGATGAACAATATAGTACCGCCCTGGAACAAGTAATGGTATGATTTGCCATCTGGATGCCGATATAGCACAGGCTTCTTAAAACCAAACAGAGGGGTACCTTAGCCTGTATTCTCACAAGGCATATGGTTGATTTCTCGGTGAAAAATACAGATTAACCGGGATTATTCGACGGGCGTGCTTGGTTCCATTTTGCGAACTACAATCAATCCGTCCAGAACCAGCGGCCAGCTTGCCCTCATAAATTCATACCCGAGCGGGCGGGCAAGCAGCGGGCTCTGCAGCCAGGCTCCATCCTCCCGGGCGGAAAGGGACCTGAGGTTAATAAATGCGGCTTGATCAAATTCATTTTCACACATATAGTACTCCAGGCTCCCGGGTTTAGGTTTTTGGATCCTTTTCTCCTCAATCCCGATCTGCTGGGCTCCGAAGGTTCCCGTGCAGGCAGTCATCGCGATTGCAAAATATTTTTCATCGAGCTGTTGTTTCACAAGCTGTCCCATCGAAATGGCGGAATCATACGTCCAATCCGGTTTCATGTTGTCAATGACCGCCAGCGAGTTAACGAGGTGCGAACTTGCTCCCCAGACAACGATCTGATGCCCCGGGTGTGATTCAACGAGATGAACCAGCTTCTCAGCCATCTGCCGGTCGCGCGGTGTCATACTCTGCTCCACAGGAACCAGCGTGTTGGCATGTGCATTTGCAAGGAACAGGGCTTCATCACGATAGCCTGCAGTCTTTAACTGCTCGATATACTGCCGGCTGCTGCTTAGTACCTGCTTCATGGTATCACGACCCAACCGGGCTAAACGGATTGCCGAACCTGGACTGCAACACCTGCTTCGTCATGCGCCAATCGCCGGGTGGCGAACCAAGTTTTTCCAGGGCATGACCAACACCCTTGAACCATGATTCGGTAGAGTGATGCTGGACATCAATCCCGGACAAAGTGAAGTTGTCGGAATCGGACATCTCCAGGATATCTTGCAGTTGGGGGCGGACCTGTTGACTGCTGGACCACATCCGGGCCGTTCCATTCATCAGGGAAGCCGGATCATCAAACATACCCAGTGCTTCAAGGGCCAGTATGGTTGGTGTATCCTGGTCCCGAAGTTCATCGGTGAGTCGATTGCGAATACGAAATACCGTTCCATCCCCGTGGGTTGCTTCTCCAAATGCCACTACCCGAACCTCATCCGGGAGTTCCAGTAATGGCGGGGAGTCCCGTGAATGAGCAGGTCCCTTCTGTGACATACCGTCGAGCGAAACCAGGTGACGCCCGATCCAGTTGTCCCGGGTGCTGTCTACGGCGGTCTGGGCTTCCATTTTACCGACAGGTAGTGTCAAAAACAGGCTGATAACAATACAAATTCGCATATTGATGGAGGGGTCCAGTTTAATTAAGTTATGGTTTCTCAGTTTGTAATTAGGCCGAATATGGCGCGTTATGTGATTTGATTGTCCCGGGTAACAAATACCTAAAGAAGCTCACTTTCAACTTAGCATAACCCATGACCTTTCAGGGCAGCAACGGGTGAAATTGAAAGCTTGATCAACTGCAAAACGTTAATTATTCAGACACATCTTCACTGGCGGACCAAAAATTAATAAGGAGATACACAATCAGGGAGATCACAAAAATAATCAGTCCGTATATGGGAGCAATCAATGAAACCTGGAATCCGCCCGCAACCAGAGCCGGGGAAATATCGCCCGCCGCTTGTATTGCTGTCATTGCCTGGTAAAGACCCAGAACCTGGGCCAGCAGGCCGAGAAAAAAGGCGGTGCTCCCTGCAACAGGGATACTTCGTATCAACAGGTGCGATACCGGCCTGCCCTTCACGTTAATTATCATGACGTATATTGTCATTATCACCATCACCAGACCTGCCACTGTAACAAGCGACATAAAGAGCGGACCTCCACGATAAAAAAGTTCAATCATCTTCTTGTAATTGGTTTTTGCTCATCCAAAACTTACTCATATCGTCGATTCCCAAACAGCAGAAATCGACGAACGTCAACTTTGCCTGGATTATCGGTTGCAGGTCCGTCAAACAGATGCGCTCATCGACACTTTTCCCCCATTCGCCGATTGTGAATAGCAACTTAGCTCCCTAATTTGGAAATTCGTTTCCAATGAATCCCCCGTATATCAAAACACGAATTGCACATATCGTTTTCTGGCTTGCTACAGGTCTGCTGATGGTGTGGATCTTCGGGTCGCCGGCGGAGGGATACGGGTATGGTCAGACCCTGCTGTTTGTTCTGCTCCAGTTGCCCGTACTTGCAGGAGCCACTTACGTGGTTCTGCATTACCTGGTGCCCCACTTTCTGCTGAAACGGCGCTTTTTCCTGTTTGGGCTGTACACCTTATATGTCCTGATTGGGGCGGCCTGGCTGGAGCTGATGCTGGCGATGGGCCTTTTTGTTCTGGTATACGAGTACCAGATCGAGCTCCTTAACCCAAAAATTACCGATCTGGGGTACCTGACCGGAACCATGTTCCTGGTGATTTTACCCGCCCTGGCGATCCAGATAACGCGACAGTGGTACCGTGAGCGGCAGGTCACCGACCGGCTGAAGCAGGAAAAACTGGAGCTGGAGCTCTATGCCCGCGAAAAGGAGTTGGCTTACCTGAAAGAGCAGATCCGGCCTCACTTCCTCTTTAATGTGCTAAACAATCTTTAAGGGCTGACACTCGAAAAGTCGGACAACGCCCCGGAACTGGTCCTCAAGGTATCGGAGATGATGGAGTATATGCTCTACCGCAGTTCTGACAGCCGTGTAACCGTCGGTGAAGAGATCGGACATATCACCAACTACCTGGAGATCCAGAAAATACGCTGCGGTGACCGACTGAAACTGCGGTTTGATATCGATCGGGATTTGACGTCTTTTCACATCCCCCCCATGCTCCTGCTTCCGTTTGTAGAAAACAGCATCAAGCATGGGGTTTCGACATCTTCGGCACAAGCTCATGTATCAATCACCCTTTCAGGCAAGGACGGGCGGTTGGTGTTTACCATCACCAATTCCCGGCCGAAACGGCAGCCAAAGGAGTCGGAGCCGGGTGTTGGCCTGCAAAATGTCAAGAAACGACTCACCCTGCTGTTCAACCGGAATTATACACTGGATATCCGTGATACCGCAGAACAGTATAAAATTACACTCGCAATCCCGCTAAACAATGCTTCAGATGGCCAATAACAGGTGGAAATGTATGATCGTAGACGATGAACCGGTCGCCATCCGGGTACTTGAACGGCACCTGGGCTACATGGATCGTTACGAGGTCGTCAAAACTTGCACGGATTCCGCGGAGGCGTTCCGCTACCTTTCCGATCACAGGGTGGACCTGCTCCTGCTGGATATCGAGATGCCGGAGCTCAGCGGGCTTCAGCTTTTCAAAACACTCGAACATCCCCCGGCCCTGATCCTGGTCACCGCCCATCGCGATTACGCCGTTGAGGGTTTTGAACTGAATGCCGTGGACTACCTGATGAAACCGGTATCGTTTCCCCGGTTCGCCGAAGCCCTGGAACGTTTTGAGGATATGAAACGCCAACATACTGCCACACAACCCGATGACGGCCTTTTCGTTACGGTGGACCGTAAAAAGAAAAAAATTTTTCTGGATGAAATCCGCTATGTTGAGAGCCTGAAAGATTACATCCGGATCGTCGGGGATCGCGAAAATGTCATCACCAGGGAGACCACAAGCGATTTTGAAGAACGCCTGCCGAACAACCGGTTCCTCCGGATCCACCGCTCGTACATCATCAACATGACTCGCATTACCACCGTCACACATGATAAGATCACCCTCGGGGACACCAAACTTCCGGTGGGTAGATCCTATAAGCAGGACGTCAGGCAGGCGCTGGGGCTGGAATAACCTTGGATGCCGGACCGCCGTGGCTCCCGCCGGCATTTTGCCGGCAATCTGAACCAGTGATTGACAAACATGGAAATAGATTGCCATCACTGTCCGCACATTGCTGACCTCGCGCAATAGCCTGTGAATATTGCCGTCACGCCTTCTCTCCTGCCACGGTACACGGACAGGTATGCAATCATTGAACCGGTATCCTGCGCGCCGGCCACCGCGCAAACCAACTCCTGATCGCTTTTTAAACCCTCCCGTTTTGGATCTTCAAATTTTGATCAGATTTCGTACAACATTGGGTCAGCATCGGCAATTATGTTTACCATGAATCGAAAATACCAATGAACCCGCAAGCGATCATATGAGGCGTCTGACTCTGGCTATCCTGTTTTTACTGACCGCATCCCCACAAATATCCAATGCACAAACGGCCGCGGATGCCAAGGCAGAGGTAACCGGGCATGTCGAAAACAACGAAGGACAGAACGTAATCAATGCCTCGGTGGCGATCTATGATTCAACCCGTTCGGAGATTGTTACCGGCACCACCACAGATTCGACCGGGAACTTTTCCCTTCAGGTTCAACCGGGCAGGTACGTGGTTGAAATCTCATTTGTATCCTACCGCGACTACACCGAATCGCTCGATCTCAAAGCCCAAGAAAACGCCGATCTCGGCACCGTTACCCTGGTATCCTCGTCTGAACAGATGCAGGAAGTGCTTGTGCGCGGCGAGGAGTCGAGTATGGAGATGAACTTCGACAGCCGTTCCTTCAACGTGGGCCGGGATCTGACCAGCATGGGGGGATCAGCGCTCAGCGTGCTGGACAACGTCCCCTCCATATCCACCGATATTGACGGAAATATCAGCCTCAGGGGGAACCAGTCGGTACGCATCCTGATCAACGGCCGCCCCTCCAACCTGGTGAACGACGGTGCCGACGGCCTCCGCAGTATCCCCTCATTTATGATCAAGGAGGTCGAAATCATTACAAACCCCTCTGCAAAATATTCCGCGGAAGGTTCGGCCGGCATTATCAATATTATCCTTAAAAAAGAGCAGCGCCAGGGCTTCAACGGCAGTGTGGGCGTGGGCTCGGGACTGCCGCAGAACCACGAGGTATCCACCAATCTCAACTACCGCACCGAGAACGTAAACTGGTTTATCGGGGGCGGGGGCGACTTTCGTACCGACCCGGAAGAAGGATTTTCCTACCAGGAATATATCCCCTCGCCAAGTGCCGGTACCGATACCTCCTACGCCTACCGTGAAAATACCGACGCCGACGAGAGCGAAGTGGACGGCGACCTCCGTCTCGGGGCCGACTTTTTCCTGACCGATCGGCAGACCTTTACGGTAGATGCGAACCTGCAGCTGGAAGATGGCTGGGCAGATGAAATAGTCAATTATACGGACTATTCGGTAAACAACGGCACGGTGGGAGGCGTCAAGCGGCGTATCCGGCGAACCGATCGCCAGGAAGAGCTGGAACAGGAGTTTGAGGTCAACCTGGAATACGAAAACCGCATCGACGGGCGGGCACACCGACTGACGGCCGAAGCCAGTTTTGAAATGGAAAACGAGTCGGAAAACTCGAACTTCACAGAACAGGTAATTGAAGGGATCTACAACCCGCAGCGGGAACGAACGTTCAGCGAGGAACTGACCAGTGATCTCAGGATTGAGGCGGATTACGTTCGCCCCCTGTGGAACGGCGAACTGGAGGCCGGCATGCGCTCTTCGTTCGACTGGATGGACAACACCTATCGCGCCGAGGTACGGCAAAACAGTAGCTGGGAACCGATTCAGGGGGCGGCATTCAATGACAACTTTATCTACAATGAGGTAATTAATGCCGCCTACGCCTCTGTTAGCCAGGAGTTCGGCAAATTTTCGACGAACGTCGGGCTGCGAGCCGAGCAGACCATCATCGAAACCGAGCTGAAAACCACGGGACAGAGCAACAATCAAAATTACATCGACCTGTTTCCCAGCGTCTTTCTCAACTACTCGTTTAATGAACAGAACTC
>JAWVZC010000152.1:0-9272 GCA_033722415.1 Balneolaceae bacterium
GGCGGTGGATTTCGGTTTATCGTCGATCTTCTGAAGATGAACAATCACTTCCATCCCCTCTTCGGTTCGACGCCAGGTCTTCGTGGTATCCGTTGCCAGTTTCACCAGAAACGGACCAAATTCATCGACGACGCCGCTGGTTTCTTTCGGCAAGAAGGTGTTGTGAACGGTATCATAGGTCCAGGTGCCGACAGCATTCTGCAGCCACCCGTTTCCGGAACGGTAGGTACCGTCAGAATCGATCTCGGTCCACCGGGCCACGGGGGTCATGTTATCATCCCCCACCTCCACTTCTGTTACAGACCAAAGCCCGACAAGCCGGTCCTGGGCACGGACCAATTGTATGCCGGTAATCATCATTAGTACCAGGCCTATCGCAACGCGGGTGTAGCATCTCATTGTTCTCATCGCTGAACAGTTCATTACGGTTGAAACACGGGATCACATGATACCGCGATTTTACCTGAGATGCCGTTAATTTTTCAGCAGATGATCCAACCCGGCTATCTCACTCTCTTCGAAGAATGAATTTTTCAGCAAGAGATAACGGAAGTGTCCACGCAGACATGCTTGTAGGGGGGGGGCGAATCAGTTCGGGTGCAGCCTTCAGCGGTTCCCGAGACCCGTGGCGGCAAACAGCCAGCCGTCTCCCGTGTGGCGCACCAGGTGAGTCCCCGCCCCCTCCATCTCGAATTCCTTTCCTTCCGGGTCTCTACCCGACAGTTCCCATTCATCATATATGATTGCAAGATCCTCGCCCACCGGTACCACTTCAGTTTGCAGCAGGGTCAGTTCGGGTTCCATCGCCAGTAAGCTGCGGTGCACCTGCCGTATCACATCCCGTCCCGCGGCAACAGATCCATCCTCTTTGATATGAACCGCATCCGGCAGGTAGAGATCGACCAGCGGATCGAGTTCTCGGGCATTCAGGTGGGTTTCGCACAGATTGTTACATTCTTCGGGCGTAGCTGCAGGCATGGAATATCGGACCAGGCTCTCGATTTCAGTTCTTAATGCAGTTTATGATACCAAACCCCTTCAACATTGGCAAGCTGCTACATTGCTGCCGCAGCATCTCCCACTCTCACCATTTTCCCCAATCGTGAATAGAACCATGCACCCATCTTGTATACACAGGAGGGGTTTTGGGAGGTCAAATCAAGAATTTTTCAGGGGTCCATTACCGTTCATCCCGGGTTATCTTTGGAGTTCGCAAGAGTGAAGGCCAACAGGGAACACAGAAACGAGATCGTGGCAGCTGCTGTCCTGGTGTGATTGGCTTCGATCCGGATGGTGCGATACCGCTGCCAGTTCCCGGGTAAATTTTCGGGATTCCAGGATTCCATTTCGTAGGTAATGGACAGGAATACGTCATGGGTAAACAGGATCACTCCCAACCCGCAGGCCAGCAGCAGGAGCCAGAATTCCGGCGAACGGTACCGTCTCACGATCAACAGTAGCGAAAGCGCTAACACAGAACCGCTTTCGAAAAAGAACAAGCGAAACACGCCAGGTCGTTAAACAATCGTGAAATCGCGCCGTATTCCATATCCTACACCTCCAGAAACCGGTCGTACCGCTCCTGCAGGGCCTCCCCGCTGGGAACAAAGCGATCATCCTGCGGCAGTAAAATCTCCTTGTATTCCCATTGCAGCGTGTCCTCGACCCGCTTGCCCTCCCGCTTCAGCTTCCCGGAGAGCCGGATCCGGTAGTCGGGATCCACAGATAAAAGAAAGGCATCGTACATCCAGTGGTGGGTTTTGCAGAGCGCCAGCCCGTTGCGCGGGTCGTCGGTGCCGTTCTCCTCTATCGGGATGATATGGGCGGCGTCAACCAGCGACTCCTCGTTCTTGGCAATGACCCGGGACCGGCACAGCACACAGCGGTCCTCATACACCCGGCGGATGGCGCGGCGGAAAGCCTTCTTGCGCACCGTGCGACTTATTACTTCCCTGGACCTGTCCTCTTCCCGGTTGGCGGTGTATTTTTCAAATGGTTCCGCCACCATATCCAGCAGGTCTGTGCTGTAATCGTACGACAGCCTGTTTAGTCGCATAAGCTCCCAGAGCTCGTTGGCTGTAGAGTCATTGAAATAGGTTGTGAGCAGGAGCTCCCTAACCCATTCCCGCTGCCCCGGGTTCAAAAAACGACCTAACAGATCCGGGTCCAGCTCGGCATGTTCCACACGTTCCTTGAGGGCACCTTTCGAAGGGGAGTAGGTAAACTCCTTATGTCCAGGTTTGTATTTAAGCTCCCAATAAGACTCACTGTTCATATGGTAAAAAGGGAGCGCGATGGTGGTAATATTGTCGCTCCCCATGATGGCATTCCAGTAGGTGAAAAAGGTATCGGTGAGATCGGGGCCAAGCTCGATCTGGGGGCCGGCAATCCAGCCGCTTTCGACCCCATCCAGAACGCTTAACAACAGGAACGGCTTGTGCGGGGCCCGGCCTTTCGTCTCAGGTCCCCAGTCATAGGAGGTATCTGACCTGAGTTTCGTCAGCGCTGATATGATCTGCTTTTCAGTCACCAGGCTATAGTATGCAATATCTTTGAAGTTCTGTAATATTATCCTTTAGACTAAACTGTTACGGATGCAAATTACTCAATGAACGACTCTTTAGGTGCCTTGGTAATAGACCATTATAGTAGAGTAAATCTACTTTAGGACCTCACGTATTTGCGGGGATATGGATCACGAAAGCAAGATTATTTCGATGAATGTCAGGGCTATGAAAGCTTGGTAACTGTAGACAATAACATTTTTCAATCAACATGGCGAAGTTGAGTTCGCTAATCCGTCTCAAAGAAATCGAATCAAATAGTAGCTTCTTCAAACCTCGTATGATCTAACTTAATGGAATACCCATTCAAATGTTCAAATTTTCACTTAAAAGAAACTAAACTTCGCTTTCATCTTCGAAAAATACATAATCCAAGGTTCTGTTGAAGTGCATATGAATGGATCCTATCTGAGGTTGTTTGCATCTACTGTTTTTCGCCTAACGAAATCCCGGTAATAAGTACTTCGCTACGGGTTATTTTTAAAACAAGTATCCCCACCAGGACTCGAACCTGGATTTAGGGCTTAGGAGGCCCTCGTTCTGTCCAGTTGAACTATGGGGATAGATATCGTTACTGGTTTATTTGTTATTTGGGTAATTGTTATTTGCCGGTTCCGGTATATGACCGAATTACGGATTACGGATTACGGATTACGGATTACGGATTACGGATTACGGATTACGGATTACGGAACAATAAGGAACCCCGTCCCAAAAATTCAAGTCTTTTCCCGTTTTGGCGCGGGTTTTTTTGTGACTGGTAATTCGTACATTGCCATTCCAGCTGAACTGTCTGACACTGAATAAAAACCGGGATGGAGTTGATTACTATGAATCGTATTTCTGCGTTGTATCGAACAGTAGTGCCTGTCTGTATCTCACCGATTCTTTTGCTGATTGTGACCGCCGGCTTGCTGCTTTCGGCCTGCAGTACCGGCGAGCCGCTGGTCAGGGAACCCGCCGCCGGCGATGTGGAGGTCGCGAACCCGGCGGTGGCGGAGCTGATCGCCCCTTCCGCCACCCTGCAGGAGCTCGGCAGCGGGTATGAGTGGTCCGAAGGACCGGTATGGGTGGAGCAGCATGGGTTCCTGCTATTCTCCGACATCCCGAACAACGTGATCCACAAGTGGACTCCCGGCGAAGGAGTCACCGAGTACCTGTCGCCCGCAGGGTATACCGGGGAGGAAGAACGGGGCGGCGAGAGCGGCTCAAACGGCCTCTACATCAGCAACGACGGCCACCTGCTGCTGGCCCAGCACGGCGACCGGCGCATCGCCCGGATGGAGGCCCCGCTCGACGACCCGGCCCCCGTTTTCACCACCGTCGCGGGAACCTACAACGACCGGCGGCTCAACAGCCCGAACGACCTGGTGCAGCACAGCAACGGCGACATCTACTTCACCGATCCCCCCTACGGACTGGAGGAGGGCATGAACGACCCCGCCAAAGAGCTCGCGTTCCAGGGTGTCTACCGGGTAACACCCTCCGGGAAGGTGATCCTGCTTACGGATGAACTGAGCCGCCCGAACGGTATCGAGCTTTCGCCGAACGAGCAGACCCTCTACGTGGCCAACTCGGACGGCAGCAACCCGGTTTGGATGGCCTATGACATCACGCCGGATGGCAACATCACCAACGGGCGCGTATTTCACGACGCCGGCGCATTCACCGGCAGGGAACCGGGCAGCCAGGACGGCATGGATGTGGACGCCGACGGCAACGTATATGCCACCGGACCGGGCGGCGTCTGGATTTTTGCGCCGGACGGGTCGCTGCTGGGCAAAATCAAGACCAACAAGCCGACCGCCAACTGCACCATCGGCGGACCCGACGGGAAAACCCTCTACATGACTGCGGACGACCAGCTGCTGAGCATTCCCCTGCGATAGTCCCGGTTGATCGATATCGGTATGTTCGCTGCTGCCGAAGGGAGGAATAGCGAATGCCGAACGAGGAGTGAAGAGGATATTGGATAAAGGATTAGGGATTACGGAAAAATTCGAAAGTTGAAGGTTACAGGTTGTCATTATGAAGTATTTTGGTATTTGGTATTTGGTAAATTGGGGAATTGTAATTTGACAAATTACCACTTGCAGACGGGCGTCTTTCTCCCTGCCCCGAAGGTGCAGGGGAAGAACAAGATGGAATCGGTTTGAAAAATCGAAGAGTGAAAATAGGATTAGGAATTACGGGATACTGGATAACGGATGAAGGATGAGTGATGAGGTTGAAGGTTGGAAAGTGTCACCAGAGAACGAATAACCAGTACCAAATAACGAACCTGCGTTTCCGCTAAGCCTGCACCCGGTGGCCCACATAATCACGGGCCGGACGAATAAGACTGGATGTTAAGGGCGCTCCAGGTACGGAACATCCCGGCAAAAACACCTGGTTTGGATCAGCAAGAGCCCGTTTAAAGCCTCAAGGAGAACAATATCCCGGATGTTCTGCGACTGTTGCAGGTGCTGGTTCCTGAATCCCAACCACTGTCGGGGGTTGTTCATGCAGTAAGAGACAATTCTTATAGTTGGAACGTGCAATCATAAATATTTTTACGTAAACCCGGGTTAAGAGATGTAATAAGTAGATACGGGAAGGTGTTTTTTACCGGCCTTTGAAATTTTTGTTGACCCAAGTGCCCGTAGCTGGAGCGTTAAAGAAACCATTTGTTGGTTGAAATCCGCGTTTTCCAGCGGATTGAGTTCAAATGGTTCTAGCTCCAGCGGAGGGAACGCAACAAAAATTTCACCAGCCGGCGATTTCATATGGTTCATTTTTTCATCGATGAAAAAATGAACACGACAAAAAGTGTATCTAAAGACCTTATAGGCAGTATAAACATTATTTTTTAACCCGAGCTGACGTTATTTTAGGATGCCCTAAGTATCTTAATGAAAAAAAGATGGTATCTTTATTCCCTTAAGATGCCATCTTTTTCAGTATAAGATGGTATCTTTTTTTGTATAAACTTGGGGGACCCTTCCCGCATCCCCTAATGCGGGATAATCCCGTGAGCGGGCATCCGACAACTAATTTCCGTGGCGGCAGCGTCCCGGGCGGAACGCGGATCATACTGATCTTCTCGGGTTGTTTTTCGGATCGCCATCTTGACGACGATATCGCGGTGCGTCAGCACAGGTCCACTGCAGGACGGAAGCAGGCAATTTCATGCGAAATTGCGTTCGTTCATTCTGTTCCCCCAGTGGCCATGGATGAGGCTTCGCACCTTTGCTGGCAACACCGTAACTTTTTCGTCCGCAGGGAGTACACAACCTCCTGATATCCCGAGCCAAACAGTTTCTGTTCATGTATCGACTCCGACTCCTGATCCTCACAACCTGTATCCTGCTGGTATTCCCGGGGGTGGTGGCCACTGCACTGGCCCAGAACGGGAAGACGATCACCGGCACCGTCACCGACGCCTCCACCGGGGAAACGCTTCCCTCGGCCAACATCGCGATCGAAAATACCTACCGTGGCACCATCAGCAACCGCGACGGACGCTACACGCTGACCATCCCCGACAGCCTGCTGCCCGCCACGGTGGTGGTCCGCTACCTGGGCTTTCATACCGTCACGCGTACGATTGATCGGAGTTCATCCTCCCCCCAGCATTTCCGGCTGGAACCCTCCACCCTACAGATGGAGGAGGTAGTGGTGACCGGCGAGGATCCCGCCATCAGCATCATGCGGCAGGTGATCGCCCGCAAGCAGGAGTGGCGAAAACGGCTGGATACCTACCGCGCCGAGGCCTACACCCGGCAGACGATCTCCAACGACACCGCCATCGTGATGATCTCGGAATCGGTTTCCGATGCGTTCTGGGACAAGCAGCAGGGGCACCGCGAGGTCCTGAAGTCGCGCCGGCAGACCGCCAACATCGAGGCGAGCCAGAACTTTGCCGGCGTCAGCTATTTCCCGAACCTGTATGATGACAATATCGAAATCGCCGGCTTCGAGCTGGTGGGTGTCACCCATCCCGATGCGCTGGATTACTACGATTTCACCCTCGAGGATTACCGCAACCTGGACGACCGGGTGGTGTACGAGATATCGGTGAGTCCCGCCCGCAAGCTGCAGCCGCTGTTCCGCGGCACCGTATGGGTGCTGGATGAGGAGTACGCCCTGCTGGAGGTGAGCCTGCAGCCGAACGATGTGGTCAACTTCCCGCAGCCGATACGGGATTTCAACACCTATTACGAGCAGCAGTTCAACAACTACGGGCGGGCGTTCTGGCTGCCGGCCGACATGCGGATCCGCGGCGATATTAAGATTTCGATGGTGGGGCTCGACTTCCCGACCATCAGGTTCCGGCAGGTATCGCAGATCTCCAACTACGAGGTCAACGTGCCCCTGCCCGACTCGCTCTACGACCGGAACGAGATGATTACTGTTGATTCCACCGCGATCGACAGCGACTCCCTGTTTGTACGAGCCGTCAAGTCGGTGCCGCTCTCCCGGGACGAGGAGGAAGCCTACGCCTCGCTCGACAGCACCGCCACCCTGGAGAAAGCGTTCAAGCCCTCCGGGTTCCTGGCCCGGTTCGTGGATGACGATGAAGAGGATGAGGGCGGGGGACCCGGCTTCCTGGACCGCGTGCCGGGCACCCTCTCGCCGGCTTTCCGGTTTAACCGGGTCGATGAGTTTTACGGCGGACTGAAATACGGCATCGACATGGCTGACCGGCTGGAACTGGAGGCCCACGCCGGCTACAGCAGCGGCTACCGGCAGTGGGGCTACGGCGGCGCACTGGAGTACCGTCTTGTGGATGGCAGGCGCCTTGAGCAGTCCGTGGGCGTGCAGTACCGTGCAGGTACCGCCACCCAGCAGCAGTCGGCCGTGTACGGTTCCTATTTTACGACGGTAACCAACCTGCTGGGCGAACGCGACTACTATAACTACTTCCGCGCGGAGGGCCTCCGGCTGTTTACCGAGCTGCAGTTCCCGGCCGACCTCTCCGCCGAAATCGGGATTAACCGATATGAGCATTCCGCTTTGCGCCAAAACAGCAGCTACGACCTGCTCGGCCGGGCGCCCCGCCTGCAGCTGAATCCCGCCGTGAACGAGGGCACCCTGCAATCGGTGGACCTGGAGGCGGGCTACAACCGCGATGAAGACTATAATTTCGGGATCATGGGGCTTAACAGGGTCGCCGTTGCGGTGGAGGTTTCAGACGAAGCGCTGGGCAGCGATTTCAGCTTTGCCTCCTATCGCGGTTCGCTGCAGTGGAGCGTTCCCACCTTCTACCGGCGCCGGTTCCTCTCCAACAGCCTGGACCTGAACCTGGCGGCGGGCACCTTCAGCGGCACCCTGCCCCTGCAGCGGCTGGGGATCATTGATGCCTCGGTCGACCACTTCAGCCCCTTCGGTACCCTGAAAACCCGCCAGCAGACCCCCTACATGGGCGAGCAGTACCTGATGCTGAACGCCGAGCACAACTTCCGGACGATCCCGTTCGAAGCGCTCGGCCTGCGAAAGCCGGTCGAATGGAACTGGAGCATCATCCTCTTTGGCGGGGCCGGGCGTACCTGGATTTCCGACTCACGCAGCCGGGCAATCCTCGATCGCACCGGCTACCGCGTTCCGGCAACCGACGGCTGGCACCTGGAGGCGGGGGTCTCCCTGAACGGGCTGTTCGGGCTGTTCCGGATTGATTTTGCACAGCGGCTTGACCAGCCCGCTTTCCTGCTGAATGTGAGCGTGGCGCGCATCTTCTGATCCCGGGTGGCGCTGAGTAACCGGTACTGGGGAGAGCCTTTTGAATTCCCTCCCCGGTATCCCATTGGCATCCACGGGGGAATTTGGGGAGGCAGAGACACCGGCATTTCAATGACTTTTCTTGTTTTGGTACTACAGCACTCCCCTCCCCCCGCTGTCATCCCAACCATCGTACTGAACTTGTTTCAGTATCTCTTTCACTATCCCGGAGGGACGAGGAACGCTGATCAAATCGTTCAACGAAATCAACGTCTTGGTACCCCTGCGAGATCCCGCATCGGGGCCCGGGATGACGGAGGTGGGTGCATTTAATGCTCGTTATAACAGGACCGCATTTGTAATAGAATTACAGAGCAACAGGGGTTACCGCTCAAATCCATTCATTTTAGTACTGCAGTATTTCCGTTTACAGCCTCTCCGTTTTGAACGAATTCTCATTTCCCGTTACCGCCTCGACGTCATCCTGAACTTGTTTCAGGATCTCGCGGGGTCGCGGAACGCTGATCAAATCGTTCAACAAAATCAACGGCATGGTAATCTCTACGAGATCCCGGGATGACGCGGTTGGTGGCGGGCTTTACATACTTACAGTAAGCCCCTCCCGGGTACACAGGAGGAGTGTTATTCGGATCAATAAAAAAGGGCGAATCCCGATGTCGGGATTCGCCCTGGAATAAGGTTTGAATGCTCTTACCCGGTTACGCCGCTAGTTGGACGGGGTATACTGGTAAGGGCTGATCGGGTGCGATTCGGCGCGACGGTTGTCGGGGCAGCCGGGATCGTCCTGGTACTGCTCGTAGCAGGGTACCGGGGCTTTACCCAGTCCGCGCGAATCGATACGATCTTCAGAAATGCCGTTTTCCGTGTAGAAATCGACTACGGACGTGGCACGACGCTGGCTCAGACGCAGGTTGTACTGGTCACCGCCGATATGGTCGGTGTAGGCATCAATGCGAACTCTGAAATTCGGTGCATTGGTCAGCTGACGCA
>JAWVZC010000153.1:0-9266 GCA_033722415.1 Balneolaceae bacterium
CCATTCTGTTTTCTGGCATAACAGCTTACCTCATCTGTGGGGGTGCATCCGCTCTGAGGCGGATCCCAATTTGCGGTCCCGCGTTCCCGGGCACTCTACATACTGTTCAAACCCGTGTCCTCTCCAATTTTCCAGAACTCCGCCAGGTAACGCTCGAGGTTCCCCCCGACATCCTGCAGCAGGTTGCGAATTCCGACCATGTCGATTACCGTCTCTTTCTCCTCCGAAGATACGAGCGTTATGTCCGGCCGTTCGACAACCTTTCCGATCCGGATCATCTCGATACCTGCTGCATTTCCGTGTGCCCGGAGGTCCCCTGCTGCGTCCGGCCTCGCCGTCCCAACGAGTACAAACTCACCGTGGAGCCCGGCCAGCATCATCCAGGGCGAGGTGCCTGTTTCTTGGCATACTTTCATTACGGCAGGTTCCAGGATGCCGCCCGGGTTGAACTCGATCCTGAAACCGTTGTTATTCAGCCGCATCAGCTGGTCAAGAGTACTCAGGAGTCCATCACTGGTAGACATGCAGGCAGTCCCATATTTGCGAATGAGTTCCCCGGCCTGCGGTCCCGCGTGTGGTAGGCGGATTCGGGAAACAGTTCGCTGGGAGCCCCCGAAAGGCGTACCAGGCCAAGGGCATTTCCACTGCCCACTCTTCCCGTGACATACCTCGTCCCCCAGTCTGCACCCGCAGCGGGTTATCATTTTAATGCGTGGCACAAGACCAAATGAGCAGGCAGTCAGTGACATTGCATCCGTGGTGTTGGTATCCCCGCCCAGTATGGAGGTTCCCGCTGTTTGACAGGCCTCCTCCATACCTCGCGCTATTTCGGTGATAAAAGCCTGATCCCGCCCCGGTTCACAGGAGACCGAGATCACCACGCCAAGTGGCCAGGCACCCACAGCTGCCAGGTCACTGAGGCAGGCCATGATCGTGACCCACCCCATGGTGAAGGGCTCCCTGTATAGCCCGGTCGTTATCTCTTCGGCAACCGTATCAATGGTTACCGCCAGATAGTCATCGACCAGCCCGGGGATCTCCAGCAATTCCGAATCGGTTTCATGGAGTTTGTTTACCTGCCGGTCCGATCTTTTAAATTGTGCCGACCAGCGCCCGATCGCCACATTTTCCAGTATGTTATCCATGTTTGTCATCGGCAACACCTCACTTTTTTCGGAAGCACCGTAAAATTAGCCCCCCCGGCCTGAACCACTTCTCCATCAATTTCCAGTGCAAAATTGTGATCACTATCAACACTGCAGTGTTCCGCCAGCCAGCAGCACGTTTTCGGGAGATCGCGGAAATGGCGGTTCGCCAGCGCCATCAGCATCCGAACACGTTCAGTGAATCCCAGTTCGTAGCAAAGATTTATCCCCAGCTTCCCATCGTCGGGTGCAATCGGTGTATCGTAACACAAACTGCCTGTAAAGTGGGGATTTTTGAGTATTCCCAGGTTGCTGAGGTGCACCTCATATTGTTCCGTATGATCTACCGTCAACAGAACCGGAAGATCCCGGTACCTGAAAATGGCCACTATGGCAGAGGCGAGGATCGATGCATTCACCGAAATGGCACGGAGCACGGACAGCATTTTGTTTCCCGAACTGAAATAGGCGTTTCCTTCGGTCGTAATCCCGATACTGGCATTGATGATGCCATAGCGTGTCTTCCAGTTGTCATGCCGATCCATGAAACGGACCCTGATCAGGTCCTGCAGAACCGTGTTCGCGAAGTCGATCCTTGTGGGAATACCTTCGATTGTTGAATGTTCCCGCACCGGCTTGTGAAAATCATTGCTGCTGCCAAGTCCCACCGCTCCCAGGGTGATATCACGGTTTTCGGGGAGCTGCATGACCGCATTCAACACCAGGTTCACCGTGCCGTCTCCCCCGGCTACTACCAGGTGACTTTCACTCAGTTTTACTGATGCCTCCACCTGGCTGGTCCCGGGTTCCGGTGAGAACAGGACGGTATCGAATTGCCCGCTCTCCTGTTTTACCTGCTTCTCGATGGTTCTCCATTTAGCGAAGCCGCGACCACAATCACAATATGGATTGAGAAAGACCGTCATAACGTCAATTTGCTGTTGTGTTATTGAAACCGACTTGCAATAAATCGTGACACCTTCGTTCCCTCGGGGTACTTACGCCCCCGGCAGCTGGATACCGGGTTCACACCTGGCTTTTTTCGGGACGAACCCGAAGCGTGGCCTCAAAAAGCAGGTAGAAGATCACCATCCCGAGAATCCACTCGCCTTTATACGCGGCAACAACGGCCAGGCAGTAAAGGATAAAAACCCGAACCACATTCGTTATCGGGCCGTGGGTGTTACATTCATCTCGTGTCCGGTGAATACCGACCTGTGCAGCCACACTCAGTACCGCACCCGGTATTAAAATTCCAACACTCAGGAGATCGGCTTCACCACCGGCCACCAGCACCCCGGCAGTAAACAGGAACGCGAGCACTGCGATAACATCGCTGTATCTGGCGGCCGGTTTCCATCCGAATACGACCGGGAAGGTGTTATATCCCGTTTCTCGATCGGCGGAGATGTCCTTGAAGTATCCCATGATCACAAAATTCGCATAGGCGAAGAATATGGCCAGTATCGCCAGGATGAAGGCGACCTGCCCCGGTGCCCCCGTTCCCGCACTTCCCACTTCAGCCAGACTGTAGTTCGGGTCCACATGACGCCCTATTACCGGGAGCAGGGCTACAATCCACGCATTCCACGGGGGGCCGCCCCACCAAACATTCTTAAAGAATGTGTAGCTCAACAGTCCGGCCACCGAAAGAATACCCAGCAACAAAATCACGGGATTCAGGTACGTCAGCACGATCACCGACAGGAACAGCCCGGTTAAACTGACGGCGAGAACCTGGATTCTTGAAATTTGACCCCGCACCAGTGGCCGGTAGGGTGATGACAGGGCATCGGTATCGGTCTGGAAACAATCGGTAAGTGCCTGCCCGAACCCGTATGAGAGGAACAGGGGACCAAAAGCACCAGGACGCGCATGCTGTCAGGATCCGGAATGAATGCCATTCCCACCAGTGCAGCGGACCCGGAGACATACAGCAGGTAGGGGCGCATCGTGACCAGGTAGGCCCGCCAGAAGGCGAGGCTTAAAACCGGGTGAGGCCTGCCCCGTTTGGCCTGGTCGGTGTTATGCGATAAGCCCATTAATTTTTCCAGTTCCGTTTGTTCATGGTTGTATAGTCTAAACAATGCCCAGTTTTCTTCCGAAGAGTTCGAATTTTGACAGGACATAATCCAGTTGTTCCTCCGAGTGTGTTGCCATAATACTCACCCGAATCAGCGATGCTCCCTTCGGTACAGCGGGCGGGATAATCGGGTTGACAAACACCCCCTCCTCCTGCATCAGGCAGGTCAGCTTGAATGTTTTCTCTTCACTGTTAACCAGTATCGGGAAAATCGGTGTTATGGTCTCCTCCAGGTTGTACCCGATCTCCTTGAGCTCATTTTTTATGACGGCCGAATTTCGGTGGAGCTTCGTTAAAAGGTCCGGTTCATCCGCGATAACATCCAGCGCTTCCAGTACCGTGGCCGCCACTGAGGGGGGAGAACTTGCGGAAAAGAGAAAGGGCCGCGCGTAGAGCTTCAGGAAATCGGTAACCTCTTTACGGGCACCGGTAAACCCCCCGATGGATCCCAGCGACTTGCTGAACGTCGCACTTACGATATCAACCTGTCCCTCCAGGCCGAAATGTTCGAGCGTGCCGCGACCTTCCGCTCCAAGAACCCCGGTTCCGTGGGCATCGTCGACCATCACCCTGGCGTTGTAGTGGTCGGCCAGCTGCCTGATCGCCGGAATATTGGCACCGTACCCTTCATACTAAACACACCATCGGTGACGATAAACCTGTTTTTGGACGGGTCGCTTTCCGACAACAGCTCCTCCAAGCTGTCCATATCGTTGTGCCGGTATTTTTTTACCGCCGCTTTTGACAGCCGACACCCCTCAACGATGCTAGCGTGATTAAACTCATCGCTGAATATGATATCATTCTCATCGGTTAGCGCCGCAATGGTTCCCATCATGGTCATAAAACCGGTACTGAAAACGGCCGCTCCCTCGGTACCTTTAAAACGGGCCAGTTTCTCCTCGAGCCTGTTGTGAAGCGAAGAGGTGCCTGCCAGTATCCGAGAACTGCAGGCGCCGGTACCGTATGTACGGGTCGCCCGCACTGCTGCTTCAACCACCCTTGGATGCTATGTGAGCCCGAGATAGATGTTGGACCCAAGGTTGATCAATCGCTGCCCGTTCATGCTTACCTCGGGTGAAGAGGGGGGGGATCAATCTCTCTCAGGTAGAAATACTGGTTAATCGATTTCAGGTGATCTACGGTAGCCTTTATCTACCAGCACTTTTGGAACATATCCATACGCTCTCCTGAACTGTTTTAGCGAATTCTTTCTTAATGGACAAAATACTCTCTATACTAATTTAATAATTTACAGAAACATATCCCTAACTTTTGTTTTCGGATTAATTGTACTGGCTCATCCGGCAGGTCGTGTACGCCAAAAAAAAATATTTTCACCCCCATTGTTTTACTTGATTTTCTGCGTAATATCATGGTTCGAGAGGAGAGCCCGGAAATAACTATTGCTCGAGTGCTACCCGTCTTTTCCAATCACGAGTTCACAGTTCACATTTGATAACCAACATTTTAACGA
The DNA here is from genome assembly GCA_033722415.1 of Balneolaceae bacterium. Taxonomy (GTDB): domain Bacteria; phylum Bacteroidota; class Rhodothermia; order Balneolales; family Balneolaceae; genus JAMQKA01. Next base: position 4,706 of record JAWVZC010000153.1, read on the forward strand.
ATATGAAACCCTATAACTGTTTACAGGCCGCCGCTTTTCTGCTGCTGTTTGCGGGATGCGCGGCAACACATGAAGATACGCTGCCACAAGAACCTTTCGTACATGCACAAAACCCGGTTGAGGCGGGGCGATACCTCATTACCGTAGCCGGTTGTAACGACTGCCATACCGACGGCTATATGATGAACGGCGGAACCAACCCCGAAAGCGAATGGCTGACCGGCTCGGCGATGGGCTGGCAGGGACCCTGGGGGACCACCTATGCCAGCAACCTGCGCCTGCGCGTACAGGATTTGACGGAAGACCAGTGGGTGGAGATGCTGAAAACCCGTAAAACGATGCCTCCCATGGCATGGCCGTCCGTGAACCATATGAGCGAGACCGACCTGAAGGCGATCTATGCCTACATTACCTACCTGGGACCAAAAGGAGAACGCGCACCTCTGGCGGTCGCTCCCGGTGCCAGTCCCGCGACACCGTACCTGAGCCTGTTCCCTCAAAATATGCCGCAGACGGTCCCGGCAGCATCAGAATAGCAATGACACCTCACCTGCCGGACATCCATGTACCGGCAGGATTTATTGCCGGATTCCCCGTACGACACTTGGTTACAGAATCTGTATCTTGTTTGCCGAACTCATACCAACCCGGTTAATAACCAGCACAATCAACAATTATGGATTCCAATGAATTACGGGCCAGGCAATCACCGCTGAAAAAGAGATATCTCAACCATCCGGAAGAAGCGCAAATAACCCTCCATGCCGAGGGCAAACTAGGGGATGACCTGGGCTGTCATGTAGATACCGATATCGGAACCGTGGAATCGGGGTTGCACCCGGTCACCGGTGGCGACGGATCTCAGGCCTGCTCCGGTGATATGCTGCTGCAGGCCCTGGTGGCCTGTGCCGGTGTCACCCTGAATACCGTGGCTACAGCAATGGGGATTAAACTCCGAGACGCCACCGTACGTGCCGAAGGAGAGCTCGATTTCAGAGGCACACTGGGCGTATCGAAAGAAGCGCCGGTAGGGTTTTCCGAAATTCGACTACAATTCGACCTGGATGTGGATGCGGAGCAGGAAAGCATCGACAAGCTGATCGAGCTCACCGAGCGGTACTGCGTTGTCTACCAGACGCTCCGGAACAGCCCGGAGTTCGTGACCGAAGTGGATGCCTGAGTCAAAGTCACGGCCAAATGGGGCTGAGCAATCAGCAGCGGGCCCCGGTAAATTCGCACCGCTGTTATGCGCTACATATTCACCTTGTAGGTGCCCTTGTATTTGCGCTCGAGCTCACGCTTGGTGTCACGCTCCTTGATATCTTCCCGCTTGTCGTACTTTTTCTTACCGGTGGCCAGACCGACCAGGATCTTGGCGTACCCGTTCTTGAAGTAGAGTTTCAGCGGTACCAGCGTATACCCTTTCTGGTTGATATACTTTTCAATCTCCCGTATCTCACGACGTTTCAGCAGCAGTTTGCGCTCGCGTCGTTCATTATGGTTGGCATAGGATCCCTGCTTGTAGGGTTTGATGTACATATCCTTCAGCCAGATTTCGCCATCCTTGATATAGGCAAACGCCTCCTGCAGGCTGGCCTTGCCTTCACGCAGGGATTTCACTTCCGTGCCTTTCAGCACAATGCCGGCTTCAAACGTCTCTTCGACATTAAACTCGTGGCGCGCCTTCCTGTTCTGTATTGTAGGCGTTGAATTGGAGTTACTGCCCATAATTTTTGGTTTCTGGATTTTTATACTGCGTTGTTGTGCTTCAATATAAGTGTTTCATTGTTGGGAAGTGAAACTGGTAATACCTGCTGTCTTTTCCTCGGTACGAAATTGCGTATCCCACAGATCTACACCGGATCGTTATATCGAGTTCGGGGCGACCTCAATCAGCACCCGATGATATCCTGAAACAAGAGGTGAGTGCCTCGGAATTTATGAGACTTAATAGTCAAAACCGAGCGCATTCAGCTCGTTTATGATCTCTTCACCCGGCGAGCGATTCGGCATGGTGCCGTAAATACCCATAATCTGTTCGATTTCGGAGCGTGCTTTTTCGTTTTCGGGATTGATTTTCAGCACCGCGATATATTGTTCCAGGGCCCCGGTCATCCGGTCCCGCATACTGCTCTCTTCCGGACCGCGATACTCAAGATACAGCCCATAATTAAGGTGGGTCTTCTCCCGCAGTTTGTCGAGATCCGCATCAACGGTTTCAGGATCAGCATTTTCGATATATGTAAGAGCCTGCTGGTAGTTGTCTTCAGCAATCAGCTGGTCAACGGTTTCCGCCAGGTTCTCGGGCTGATTGTTTGCGCATCCGACAGCAAAGAATAGTAAAAGTATGGTACCAAGGTATCTCATATGTAGTGTAAAAAACGGGTTATACTTGCGGTATTTGACGCAAAGCACACTTGGCGAACAGCGGTATTTCCAGTTGCCAGGTGCCATGCTCTTATGGTGTTGCTATACAAAATATAGCGGGTTCGGACTAATGCATAGTACAAATATGGCCATGCTGAGCCATCCAAGCCGGCGTCGCACGGGGTCAAGCGGTCGCTCCCGAAGTGCGGGTGGATGTTCCAGCTTGACAAAATAGGCGATAAAAAACGACCATACGATCCAGATCAGCGAGCTCATGGTTTGCAGCGAACCGACGACCAGATAGATATACCCGGCTGAGGCTGCCAGGGATCCCACTAGCACCGGGGCAATCCAGCTGTGATCGTTGTGGTAGGCCTTGCGCAGCAGGAAAAACAGGACACCGGCCCAGATGAGCCAGCTAAACGAGCCGTAGGCGTTCTCCCATCCCCATGAACTCAGCGACATGTGAATAAACGGAACCGATTCTATTCCCGCCATTACCGTGAGACCCGCGAAACAGCCGCGTGCCACGGTGCGGTGACGGCGAAAACCCAGCAGGGAATAGAGTATATGTCCCCCGTCCAGCTGGCCCACCGGCATCAGGTTGAGAGCCGTAAAAAACAGGCCGAGCCACCCGGCAAACAGGAACGGGTAGTGATACATCTCGAACATCGGCGGCACATGTTCAAAAAATTGCGCCAGGAAGGAGTAGAGCAGGGTGTTGCCGACTACCAGAACGTCCGAGGATTCTGCGGTCGGCGGTACATCCGGGTACGTTCCGTGCTGGGCTACGTACTGCTGGACCTCCTCATGACCGGCAAAATTATTGATGAAGCTGGGATCGGGCAGCGTCGAAAATCCATACAGCAACACAGCGAGCGAAACGACAAAACCGGCAAGTGGTCCGGCCACACCGACATCAAACATCTTGTGGGTGTCGTTGATCTTTTCCTTGATACGGATTACCGCGCCGAGCGTACCGATACCCAGGGGAACCGGGATGAAGTACGGCAGGGTTACCCTGATATTGTGATACTGGGCCGCAAAAAAGTGACCGAATTCGTGAGTGCCCAGGAAAGCAAGCAGCAGAGCGGCAAACAGCGCACCGTCTCCCATCTGGCCCATAATGGTATCGGTAACCGCCGTCTGTGCAACAAAGAGTCCGCCAAAAAATGAAACGGTGACAAATGTAAGCAGAAAAAGCCCTGTATGCTTCAGGATGGTTTTGATACCGATTTCGTTCGTCGGTGGTTTGGGTTCCGGGGGTTGCGTGTTAATCTCCCGATAATCATACGATAAGCTTTGTTCGTCCAATGATCTGTCTGGTAAAGTAAAGTTATGAAATTCTGGAAACAGGCAGCGTCATGCAGCGCGCGCCGCCTCGTCCGCGGCACAGCTCATTTCCCTCGAACCCGATAGCCATCTTTTTGTTACCGGGTTCGAACGGCTTGTCCCTGTATTCATCGATAAAATCAAACTGGTTGATCACTTCATAGCCGTGTTCTTCCAGTGCCTTGAAGGTGTTTGTATTTCGTTCATAGCCCACAATAACACCGGGGGCAAGTGCAAAAACGTTGGCCCCGTCGGTCCATTGTTCACGAAATTGGTTCGTCCGGGAATCACCTCCGCAGTTGATAAACGTAATCGGATGCCCCATACATTCCTCGAGGGCGTCCTTCAGAGAATGCATAACCCGGGCATTGACCGACCCGTTCTCGCTGGTCAGTTTTACGACGTTCTTTTTTCGTTCGGTAATGGCAGGAGGAAACACCAGGCATTCATCCCTGCTGGCAAACGTAAAGATGGTATCCAGGTGCATCGATGAGCGCTGTTTGGGGATGTCCACCGCCAGAACCGTTTGCACGCCCTTGCTGATGAGGCCTTCCGCCGCCGTCATCAGCCCGCTGAACGAAGTGCGCTCACTCATACCGATCAGCACCAGGTCTTCGGAAACCACAAGGACATCTCCGCCTTCAATCGTTTCCTGTTCGGCGATGGTGAGTATATTGGGCTTCAGATCACCAAGCAGCGGATGGAATTTCACCAGCATCTCCATCAGCAAAAACTCCCGGATACGGGCCACTTTGGCCGGGCGTGACAGCAGCACATTTTCGTTGACTACTGCGGCAAGATCGCGCGTAAACAGCAGGTTTGGCGTGGGATTCAGCACAAAATCCTTGTTGGCCGTGGTGCC
>JAWVZC010000154.1:0-9262 GCA_033722415.1 Balneolaceae bacterium
ACGGCTGACGGCAGCAGCACATCCACCATTACCGTGCAGCTGGCGGATGAGTTCGGCAACAATCTCATCACAGGCGGAGAAACCGTGGAGCTGACGACCACGGCCGGTACATTCAGCGGGGGGGTATCCACCATAACGGCCACCGACCAGGGCGACGGCACCTATACGGCGGTGCTGACCTCCTCGACCACGGCCGGAGAGACGGCAACAGTCACGGGAACCGTTAATTCGCAGTCAATCACCGACGATGCCACCGTCACGTTCGAGGCAGGTGAAATAGAGACTTTTACCATTACCCTGCCGCAGAGTGGTGGGAACCCATCGACCCAGACCGCCGGTGTACCGTTCAGTATCGACGTGCAGGCGGTAGATGCACAGGGTAACCCGGTGACCGGTTTTGACGGGCCGGTAACGTTCACCACAAACTCCGTCATAACCTCCGGTTCATCAGCCACGTTCAGCAACGGTGAACTTCTGAATCACTCAATCACGCTCACGCAAGCGGATTCAAGTGTGACGCTGACTGTTACGGCCGACAACCTGTTCGAAATTTCCGGCACCAGCAGTTCATTTATCGTGAGTGCGAACAGTCCGGACCCGGGCAACTCCCAGCTAACGGCCACTCCCGATGTACTGCAGAACCTGGGCGGTGCCCAGTCGGCTATCTCCGTCATCCTGAGAGATGCCTACAACAACCGCGTATTTCAGCCCAACACCGTTTCGCTCAGCCTGGAGCAGCTGGAGCTGAACAACTCCCCGTCCAGCGGCACGCCCGACGCAACCCTGGCCAACGGCAGCAACATTCCGTTCGACAGTGCGATCGGCATCTACCGCGATACCCTTAGCGCCAATACTACGGTTGAGCTGGTCGAAATAACGGCGAGTTTCGGTTCAACCCCCACCCAGATCAATCAAACCGCTACGGTGGATATTGTCGTACCCAACACCTGGGAGGGAGACGCAGGCGGCCCGACGGCAAACCGAACCGACTGGACCAACCCGGAAAACTGGTCGCAGAGCACGGTACCCGACAGCGACGACTTTGTGATTATACCGAATGTTTCGGACTTGCCGGTACTGGACCTCAACATCACCATCGGCAGTTTCGAGATCCGGAGCGGGGTCAACCTGACCCTGTTCGGGGGAAACGCCATCTCGGTGTCCGGCAACACGACCGTCGACGGGAGTCTCAACATCGAGGATAACACGCAGATCACCCTGGGGGGCAACTTTTTGGGGTCGGGAAGCTTCGTAGCGGGGCAGTCCACAAGCATCACCATCGCCGGGGATATCTCCCTGAGCAGTTTTCTGGCGCGGACCGTCGGCTCGCAAATCAACCTGAACGGCAGTACCCCGCAGTCGATGACCACCTCCGACTTCCTGGCACAAAATCTCAACATACGGAACGATGTTACGGCCGCAGCCGCCAACAGGCTGATCGATACGAACGTGCTGACCGTAGACTCGGGCAACACCCTGGAACTGCAGGCTGGAGCCGGCGATACGCTCGACGTTCGCTCTCAGATACAGGGCGGCGGTACGCTGCTGATCAATGACAACACGCTGGTGCTGGGCGGGAGTACGGATCTCAGCAATATCGACGCCAGCCAGGGAACCGTCATCTTCGGGGTACGCCCCGGACTGGACCCCACGGCAGCCAACCTTTCCGAGCAGCAGGTGCAAAACCTGAGCCAGATGAAAAACGCCGTTATCAACAACGACCACGGGGTACGTACATTTGACGATATCACTGTGGACGGAACCCTGACCCTTGAGAACGGGCCCATGATTATCAGCTCCGGCAAAAGCCTGATCGCCCCCAGCCAGGTATACAACAACGGGACCCTCCGGATCCTCCGGACCATCAGTGCCGAGCCCGGCTGGCGGATGCTCAGCGCCCCCATAAACACCACCATTGGCGACCTGTTTGATGAACTTACCGTTCAGGGAGTGACCGGTTCCACCTATCCCGGCCGGCAGCCGAACCTGCTCTACTATAACGAAACGGTTCCGGGAACCGACAACCAGCGTTGGAGACCCCCCGACAATGTCACCGATCCGATACAGAGCAGCAATCCCGATTCGCTGGGACGTGGCTATTTTTTCTACGTGTTCGGTGATGTTTCGGGAGATACCGACTACAACGACACGCTGCCGGTAACGCTGAGCATCGACGGGCAGGAGTACCAGCACGCCAGCAGCTCGTTCAGTTTCAGCTCAGTCACCTACACTGCCGCCGCCGACACCGGCTGGAACCTGGTCGGGAACCCGTGGGCGGCCGCGCTTGACTGGGACGCCTCCGGGTGGACCAAAACCAACATGGACAACGTAATTTACGTGTGGGATCCCTCCACCAATACCTACAAGACATGGAACGGGATCGACGGGTCGCTCGGGGACGGTATCATCAAGCCGTTCCAGGCCTTCTGGGTAAAGGCCAATGCTGCCGGACCGGTACTCTCGGTAGACAAGTCCGCGAAAACCACGGGCGGCACGTTCCGCGGGAAAGAACATAAACAACCGGCTTCGATCGAATTCCTGCTGGAGGCGGATTCCCTGGTCACCTCCACCCACATTACCCTGTCGCCCGACGGCAAAAACGGGAAGGATCCCCGCGACGCCTTCCGCCTGCTACCATTCGATACCGATACCTACCTGGAGCTGTACACGACATTCGGGGACGGCACGGAACTGGCGATCAACAACCTGGCCCGCAGTTTTGGACAGGAGCTGACAATCCCCCTGCACGTGGGCGGGGTTAACAACGGCGAGCCGGTCAACGGGGCGTATACCCTCTCCTGGCCCGAATTCGGGAATGTGCCCGACGCCTGGACGATCCTGCTCGAAGACCGATCCACCGGAACAACGGTCAATCTCCGCGAGACCGGGTTCTACAGTTTTGATCATACCCAACGCAAAACGAAACCGGCACGCATCAATACCATCGACAATTTCAGCCTCCTGAATGCGCCCCAGGGCAAAAACAAGGGAGAAAGCGCCCGGTTCCTGTTGAAGATATCACCGGGCAGCGATGCTCAGGATATACCGGAGGAGTACGCCCTCGGTATCAGCTATCCAAACCCGTTCAACGAGCGTACCACCATAAAATACAACACCCCGCTAGAGGGCAACGTGGAGCTGGTGATCTATGATATCCTCGGCAGAAGGGTGACCACCCTGGTGAATGAACGCAGGCCGGCCGATTTTCACCAGGTATCCTGGAACCCGTCCGGCCTGGCCAGTGGTGTATATATCTGCGTAATGCGGGCCGGTGGCAATCAGTTTTCACGGAAGATAACCTATATCAAGTAGCCCCGATATTGCGCTCAGCAAGCTGGCAGGTTACCAGTAAGTGGTGATCAGGAAAGGACACCAAATCACAATTGCCAAATACTAAAAACAGCCTTCAGCCTTCAACGTTCACCGCAATCCTTCATCCGTTATCCGGTTTCCCCTTTCATCATTTCTTGTTCGATATAATGCATTTCCTGTCCGGCCTGGGATTCATGAGCCGCCCGGGACAAACGCAGCGCAGGCGTGAAGAAAGAAACCGTGTACGGCAGCTTTCAGCGTTACCAGATGAAATATCACAGCAGTATATTGGTGAGTGGCAAGACAGAACAACATCTCGGTTTCTTTTAGCCGAAGCGGAGTGCCGCAAGGCGAATAAATCCCCCGGCGGCAATTTTTTTGGTTCTTTTTTGATCGCTCAAAAAAGGAACACCCCTGTTTCATATTAACTATCAATACTTGGAAAAGCCCCCTAAAGCGGACAGATAAGACAATAAACAAGCCCCAAAACAGGTAATTACCATTTTCCCCTGAAAAGGAGACGTACCTTTTTGAACGACCAAAAAGTACGCATATGAATCCCCGGCTGAAGAAAGCAGGCCGTTCGGTTCCGCCCTGTTTTCCATAGGCCGGAGGTAAAAATTTTTCATCCATACAGCCTATCCCACACAGAAAACCCATTCCCCAACATTCAACATTTAACCTTTTAAACCTTCAACCTGCAATCCCTCATACCTTATCCGATTTCCCCCTTCATCATTCCTAGTTCGATATTCGATATTTTGCATTCCCTGTCCGGCCTCGGATTTATGAGCCGCCCGGGACAAGCGCAGCGGCGGCGTGAAGAAAGAAACCGTGCAGGGCAGTGATCAACGGATCTGAATAGGCTATCACAGCAAGGGTAGTGCAAACGAGCACGTTAGTACAACATCTCGGTTTCTTTTAGCCATAGCGGAGCGCGTCCAGGCGAATAAATCCCCAGTCGGCGATTTTTTTGGTTCGTTTTTTCATCGATGAAAAAATGAACAGAGAAGAACGATGAAGCAGCTCTGCTCTAATTACAAAGCACCAACCCTTGTTGAGGTGTTCCTTTTGTCTTGATCCAAAAGGAACCAAAAAGTCAAGGCTGGGAATGGGGCACCCGCTCCACCCGCCGCAGGCGTGGATGTTGATGGTCCGTCGCGCCGGTTGCCCGCTATCATTGATCTCACCGGCAGGGCATCCACACCCGCCTGCGTTGGCTTCCGCGCCCCATTCAAGGCCGGAGGTCAGGGTGCATTTTTACCCATGCTCCTGCACTCAAATCATATGCCGTTGGTTGTTTTGGATTATTCTAAATTCGTTATTCCTCATAGATCATCCCCCTGCACCCCCTTCGAACATCATTTCCAGCCGTTCACACAGTAAAGCCACAAGGGGGAACCCCCCGCGTTCTCCATCCCGCCTAATCCATAATCCCTGATCCGTTCTCCCATATCCATAATCCCGCCTTACAACCTTCAACTTTCAACCTTCAACCTGCAACGTGATCCGTAATCCCTGATCCCCAATCCCCAATCCAACAGGTAACACTGCCAGAGACACACTAAATAATTTCCCGGTGGTAATTTTTTTAGGGATCGCTTCTTTAAACCATTGTCGGGCGTTGTTGGTACAAAAAGGGATCACGCTGATACCCGGAGAGTGTTATTTATTCTTATTGAGAATACCATAACTATCTTCCCAAGATATAGGTATTGCCTAATCTGGGGAATCGGACTTCCGGTTATTTTGTAACACTTACCGTTAACGGAACTCTTGTTACCAGATATCATCTACAGGCGGCAGTAACGGCCGATCTGAATCCTTTACAATCTACATATCAATCCGATTTCCGGGATACTGCGTATTGTCCCCGTGAGCCGGCACCGGTCCGGTCCTGTACTTGCGGTGTTATGTCTCCTTTATATGTTGAGCGGGCATCATGCAGTACTCCACCCGGGAGTTCCGGGTCACAATTAACGAAATCTAACTACACATTCAGCTGATTTCTCAGTAACATGTATTAGAAAGTAAAGGAGAGATGCATAATATTAGAATATTCTTATATTTTGTATTAAAGCTTGCATACTAAACATCTACAGTTATGGTCGGTTATTCAGAAGTTATTTATACGATGGCGGGTATGCTGGTATTTTCGCTGATTCTGCTCAGTGCCAACCGGATGATACAGCGCAATACCCAGCTGCAGATCGAGGGCGAACTGGAAAGAGAGGTGGTGGCCGTAGCGCAGAACATCATTGAAGAATCGCGTACGGTGGCTTTCGATGAAATCACGGTTGATGGCATTCCTCCCGTAACGCCTCCCAACGACTTTACCAGCCCCTACGATTTCGGGACAAACCGATCCGATGAAACCGGAGAGGTAAGTACGGACCGCAAAACGTTTGATGATTTCGATGACTACGACGGCTGGAGTGATGTCGCTACCATTGAGGGCGTGGATTATAATATCTCGGTAAGTGTCAGCTACGCCGATCCCTCCACATACGATGCCACCACCAGCAAGACGAACTTCAAGAAAATTGTCGTACGGGTGGAAAACGAGTTTCTCAAGGATGGTTCGGATCAGCCGACCCAGTACGAATTCAGCTACATCAGAAATTATTACGCCGACTAAACGGAGCGTACCCTATGAATACGGCCTACATCACAAGTTTTGTCATCGGTGGCATGGTTCTGCTCTCGATTCTCACGATGAACTTCAGCATATCGCAGAACAGTACCGAGCTGGCGCTGTCAAGAAATCTGAAACAGCATGTGACCACCATTTCGGAGATGGTCTCGCACGATATCTCCAAGATCGGGTACAACTGGATGGGCAAAATCAACAACCCGATTCAGACGGCGGACTCCAACAAGATTGTTTTCGAATCCAATATCGACAACGATTCCGGGAATACGGCAGAATTGGTTACCTGGACGTTTGGCAACACGGCCCTTACCAGTACCGATAATCCCAATGATTACGTACTCAGGCGTCTTGTCGTACAGGGATTGACCACGATCTCCAGCACTGACATCACATTCGGGGTGACGAAATTCAGGCTGAAATACTATTCGACCGCAGGCAGCAACACCCCGATGCCGACTCCCGTTTTGAACCCGGAGGATATTGAACAGATCGAAATTGAACTGGTGGTCGAAAGCGGGAAGAAATTCTCCTACAACGTGAACGGTACCGGGCGATATATCAAATCGACCTGGCACAAACGATTTTCTCCAATCAATCTGCAGGATAACTAAGGCGATAACGAGGTACTATTATGGGACGGGCATTATTAATCATTTGTGCAGGTGTATTTGTGGGACTGGGCTTTGTCAGTATCGGAACCAATTCGCAAACCCGGGCGGTGACACAATCCAACGTTAGTTACGCCCAGGTGGTACATGCCCGCAACGTGGCACACACCGCCATCCAGATCGGGCTGAACGAAATGAACAAGGATACCTCGTTCGCCAACTACCATGACGAAAACAACATCTGGCGACCGGTGATCAACGACGACACCGCCGAAGTCTATTTTGACGTCATCCAGGGTTCCAACGGGTACCGCGACACCTCCGTCGTCCGGGTCTTCTCCAAAGCCAATGTGGACGGGTACACCAGCGAGGTGATCAGTCTCTACCGGCGCAGCAACCTGGATTTTGTCCCGACGTTCAAGTCGGCTCTCTCCTTTGCCACCAACAATTTCACGTTCTCCATGTCCGGCAGCTCCGGTATCAACGGGTATCCTCCCGCAAGCTCCAACTGCCAGTCGAATATGCCCGGCATCGCCACCATGGACCAGAACTCGACCGATTACATCAACAGCCAGACGTCGGGGAGTTCCAATATCTCTGGTGACCCGACGGTTGAGACCGATACCTCGATGTCCTATGCCCCGGTTGACGAGCTGATTGCCCGCCTCAGACATATGGACGGCACCCAGTTTATCAATGGAAGCTACAAGGGCGATATGGGCTCCTCCTCCTCCCCGGGCGTCTATTTTGTGGAAGACAACGCCACGCTCACAGGCGGCATCAGTGAGGGATATGGAATCCTGGTAATTCGCACGGACGCCAGCATGGTGTATGAAGACAGCGACGGCTCGATCCTGGATATGGCCGGGAATTTTACCTTCAACGGACTTGTCATTTTCGAAAACGCCTATAACTTTGACGGGAAGGGAACACCGACGATCAACGGCGGGGTCCTGGTCGGAAACACCGAAGATTACGGCGGCACCATCGACGTTGATATCTCCGGTGACCTGAACATTCAATACGACTGTGCCGGCGAAGAGTATGCCAAGCTGGCGGCTGCACGCACCGTCAAAACCAATAAGTACAAACGCCTGACCACGTACGAGGAGCTGTAACCCCGCATACGCCGCCCGCAACCTGTGTTTTGTACGGTGTGCGGCCGGAGCTGCAGCAAATCGTGTATCTCCCCGGTTAACGCCGGAGTAAATTGGTTATCGGTTATTGGGAAATAGCCTGCATTTCTCACGAGAATAATTTTTGAATTATTGTAATGCTATGAATTACAATGGTTTAAATTGATTTTCTGACCCAAAATATTATGACAGGGTGTAGGGGCAGCGAAATTGGTTCATCTGCTGCGTTGAAGGTGGGAATCGCCCGCTCAACGTATCAACATACGTCTCGCTTGAGATTGCCACTTCGCCTTGCATATCTACAAATTTCTTGGTGAGAAATGCAGGAAAGTTATTTGTTTTTTCCAGATAACTAATAAGAAATAACTAAACTGCGCCTCAGATAGTACAATATCCGGGGATTTTCTGGTGACATTTTTGGTCACTCAAAATAATGAACTCCCCTTATTAGGCAATTGTAAGCTATTTTTTACACCCAAGATCCAGCCTGGATTTAAAATGGTCCGCTGGTATGCAAGGGGGTTGGGCTGTTTAGTCACATTTCTTGCATGTATTTATCACATAAAAACATCTGCTACATTGGCACCCAATCAAATAATATTAGTATGAGGATGCCCTGCATACTGCGTATTCCTTATCCCAACCTTATGGTGTAATACCTCGTCCCCACTCCACTCCCGGATGGAATTACACCTCCCTGATTGTCTGTCAACACGACCGGATTAAAAATTTATAACCGGTTTCGGCTGGATTCACTCCCCTGAATATGGCATTTTCACGGTCAAGATGGTGGTTGATCACCCGGTATCCCGCGATCGAAGCGGGCCCGCAATTTACCGCCGGGGTCAACGGCCTTCACCAGTACGTTGGCACAGTAAACAGTTTACATTGGCTATGGGTTGTCCTCGCAACCGGAAACCGCAAAACGGGTACATGGAACCCATCACTTGCGCCTGACCGGCGGTACGACCGTTTGGAGCACCGGACACCCTTCACAATAATTTACCCCTTATCCTCGCTATGGGCAGAGCACTGCTAATAATCTGTTCCGGAGTGTTTGTGGCACTCGGATTTGTCAGCATCGGTATCAATCAGCAGGCCGAGACGATAACCCAGTCGAATATCAGCTACGCGGAGTCGTTCCAGGCCAACAACACGGCGTACACGGCCACGCAGATCGCACTTAACAAGTTAACCGCCGACACCATGTTCGCCTACGAGCATGACAAGAGCAATCCCTGGCAGACGGTTATCCGGAACGATACGGCCGAAGTATATTTCGAAAAAGAGAGTGGTCATTACGGCACCCGTGATACCACCGTGGTGAGGGTATACGCCACAGCCGGAACCGGAGCCCACCAGGGTCGAGTTGTCAGTCTCTACCGGCGGTACTATTTTGATTTTGTCCCGAAATTCAGATCAGCTCTCTCTTTTGCCACCCCGAACTTCAACTTTTCGATGGGCGGAAGTTCGCAGATTACCGGAAACAGCAGCAACAACCGGTGTGAAGATATGCCCGGCATCACCACGATAGATGACGACTCCCGGCGTCG
>JAWVZC010000155.1:0-9244 GCA_033722415.1 Balneolaceae bacterium
ACCCACAAATCGATCCGCCGGTCCCGCGGCTGCCCGGTCATTCTGTCTTGGCCGGAACGTTGTGGATCTCATCCAAATAACAAAATTTGGCTGCCTTTCGAAAAGCGAATTAATCACAACCGGAAATCGATAACAACGAAAGAGTAATGGACATCTGGTTTCATTTCGCAGATCTCCGTGTACCGTCCCTTGCTCCATAAACCTCAGTTCAATACTTTGCGCTACCTCATGAGAAGAAGTCCAACAGGTATTTGATGAGCAAAAAAACAGCACCTATCGGCATATTTGATTCCGGCATTGGCGGACTCACCGTGGTAAAAGCAGTTCGTGACGCCCTGCCGAATGAACATATCATATATTTCGGGGATACCGCCCGCGTACCCTACGGGATAAAATCGGAAGAGACTGTCCGCAATTACGCCCTCCAGATCACAAATTTTTTACTGGAACGGGATGTCAAGATGATCCTGATCGCCTGCAACACGGTATCGGCCTCGGCAAAGCGGGAGGTGCAGCAGGCGGCCGGTGATATCCCGGTACTGGATGTGATTACCGCGGGAACCCGTGCGGCCATGTCGCAGGACCACCGCCATATCGGGGTCATCGGCACGCTGGCCACCGTGGGTTCCGGGGCCTATGAAACGGCGATTCGCGAATACAACGGCGGAATAACCATCACATCGGCAGCTTGTCCCCTGCTGGTGCCTCTCGCCGAGGAGGGGTGGACCGACAACGACATTGCCCGGCAAACCCTGAAGATCTACCTCCAAAAATTCGAGGGCAGCGATATCAACAGCCTGATTCTCGGGTGTACCCACTATCCCCTCTTTAAGGAGCTGATACGGGATATGTTACCCGATCCCAACATCGCCATTGTAGACTCGGCCCTCTCGATAGCCGAGATGGCCCGAGACGAGCTCAAAAAAATGGATCTGCTTAACGAAGAAACCAACGGCCGGTTTCAGTGTTTTGTCAGCGATCGCCCGCAGCGGTTTCATGAGCTGGCCGAACGCTTCCTGGGGCATCGCATCGAGGATGTCCAAATAGTATCGCTGCCGTAATTGAGCGACAACGCAACGGATGACTTCGACACTCCTGCCGTTCATCTTCCCTGCCAATTCTAACAGATAACAATGCCAGGCAACCGAAATACCCGAAATCTTGCTGTCATCGGCGGAGGCGCAGCCGGATTTTTCGGTGCCGTCAACGCGGTAACCGCGGATCCCACGTTGGATATCACCATTTTTGAGCGCAGCCGCAGTGTCCTCTCAAAAGTGCGGGTATCAGGCGGGGGGCGCTGCAATGTCACCCATCACTGTTATGATCCCGAAATACTCTCCAGGGCGTATCCCCGGGGACAGAAAGAGCTGCGCTGGGCGTTTGAACGATTTGATGCTGCGGATACGGTCGACTGGTTTGAGGACCGGGGCGTGAAGCTGAAAACAGAGGAAGACGGGCGCATGTTTCCCGTCACCGACGACTCCGAAACCATTATTCACTGCCTGACGAAGGCGGCTCGCCGTTACGGGATTACTACCCGCACCAAAGCCCAGGTGGACCGCGTTGAACCGCGGGACGGGAACCGTTTTCTCCTGCACCTCAACGACGGAAACAGGATACAGGCCGACCTGGTTTTGGTGGCAATCGGCGGAAGCAGCCGGCGCAGTTATTACCAGTGGCTCGAAGGGCTAGAGCACTCCATCGTGCCACCGGTACCTTCCCTGTTTACATTCAATTTTCGGGAGAAGATTTTTCAGGATCTGGCGGGGATTTCGGTGCCCAACGCGCAAGTGACGGTCAAAAACAGTTCATTTGCGCACACCGGTCCGGTCCTCATCACCCACTGGGGACTCAGCGGTCCCGCCGTGCTGAAGACGTCGGCCTGGGCCGCTCGTTTCCTGAACAAGCAGGAGTACCGATTCACGATCCGGGTAAACTGGTTGTACCCTCTTACCCAAAAACAGGTACGGGAGGGGTTGAAACAGCTCAGGAACAGCAATGCCCGGAAAACGGTGGCGAAACAGGACCATTTCCCGCTACCCGGCAGGCTGTGGGAGCGGCTGGTAGAACTGGCACAGGTCAACACCGGCAAACGGTGGGCGGAACTCTCCAACCGGGATATCCACGAGATGACACGGCAGCTGGTCGCCGGAAGTTATGAAATCCAGGGAAAAACCACCTACAAGGAGGAGTTTGTCACCTGTGGCGGTATTTCGCTGGATGAAGTGGATTTTGGTACGATGCAGAGCAAAAAGTGTCCGGGCCTCTATTTTGCGGGTGAGGTTCTTGATATCGATGCGATTACGGGAGGCTACAACTTTCAGGCCGCCTGGACAACCTCTTGGATAGCGGCACAGGGTATTGCCGGCCGTTAATAACTAACATTGCATTTCGTGTCCGGGAATTTTTTACCGGACGATTAAACACGCCTATTCCAAGTCGCCAGGTTTCGCCTTACACAATTCGGTTTATCATCTTGTTACAACAGCTTGCTGGCGAGATTGGCCAGTTCGGACCGTTCACCCTTTTCCATGTTGATATGTGCATAAAGATCGTTGTCGTGCATGCGGTCCACCAGGAACGAGAGCCCGTTGCTCTGGGTATCGAGATAGGGGGTGTCGATCTGGTAGATATCACCCGTAAAGATAATCTTGGTGTTTTCGCCCGCCCGGGTAATGATCGTTTTCACTTCATGCGGAGTCAGGTTCTGGGCCTCATCAACGATGAAAATTACATTTGAGAGACTGCGTCCCCTGATGTATGCCAGCGGCACAATACGGAGCTTTTCGGTCTCCACCATATGCTCGATGCGTTTGTACTGTTTGCTGTTTTCCGGGAACTGGTTCTTGATAAAGCTGAGATTATCCCACAATGGCTGCATGTAGGGATCGATCTTCGAATTGATGTCGCCGGGCAGGTACCCGATATCCTTGTTGCTCAGCGGAACGATGGGCCGGGCCATATATATCTGCTTGAAATTACGCCGCTGTTCAATCGCCCCCGCCAGTGCCAGCAGCGTTTTGCCGGTTCCGGCCGCTCCCGTAATCGTGGTCAGCAGGATCTCCGGGTCCATGATGGCCTGCAGCGCAAACGTCTGCTCGGCATTCCGCGGGGTAACCCCGTAAGCCGTCATTTTTTGTACCGGCTCAATCCGCCTGGACCGCGCGTTGTAAAACCCGAGAGCCGAATTGGAGTGATTTTTCAGGATATAAAAATGGTTGCTGACAGGATCTTTCTCTACCAGTACTTCGGGATCGAGACTGCCTTCATCATACAAACGGCCGATCAGGTCGGAATCGTTTATGTTCAGCTCGGTTTTGCCCTTGTAGAGGTGATCGATATCCTTGACGCGTACGGTTTCATAATCTTCGGCCTCGATGTTGAGTGCGCGGGCCTTGATCCGCAGGTTAATATCCTTCGAGATAAGGATCACCTTTTTCTGCGGCTGATCTTCCATAAGCTTCAGTGTGGCATTGAGGATGCGGTGATCATTCTTCTTGTTCCCGAACACCTCCGATGCGTCTACGCTGCTGCTCTCGTCATTTAGCACCCGTAACTTGCCATGCGCCTGTCCATTCAGCGGTATCCACTCCTGCAGCATATTTTCATCGGAGATTTTGTCCAGGTAACGGATAAATTCCCTGGCGTGGAGATTGATTACATCGTTGCCCTTCTTGAACGTATCGAGCTCCTCGAGCACCGTGATGGGGATAGCAATATCATTCTGCTGGAAATTTTTTACCGCATCGTTGTCATAAAGGAGAACGGAGGTATCCAGAACAAATATCTTGTCTTTTTTCTTGGTTCCCGGCATAAGAGAATGGTTAAATTATAAAAGAACGTTGCAGATGATTGCTGACTTACTGCAAACGATAGCCAATCAAATAAACAGAAGCAATATAACCCTGTTTTTATTGTGTTATTATTCCTCGACGGTTAATGATAGCGTGAGTGATGAACAGCAGCAAAAAAAGGAAGTACCGTGGACTTTTTTGCGGTAAAGATAAGCATTGTTGCTGGAGTTCAGTTATGGTTTCACCCCGAAGGGATGTTCATAATTAATCGGGACGGTCCCTGTTTAGAACAACTCCCTGCGTTCTATCCACGGACATATCGTACCGGTGGTGAAACTGAGCTGTTTTGGGAAAATGTGGGTATGACAAGCACAGCGATCCGCTACCCGAAAAACAGTTTGGGCTAAAAGCATGTTTACGCGGTTACCGCATACAGTGCAATGGAGAGTGCGATGGAGGCGTTGAGGCTTTCTACCTGGCGATGCGTACCGCGGGCGGGTATCTTTACCGGCGTTCGGGAACGCCCTCCATACAGCGATGGATCGATGCCGCCGGCCTCATTTCCGATCACCAGAACGGTCGGTTTCCGTGTATTCAGCTGCCCGATATCCGCGGCCTCTTCGGAAGCGTCGAGCAGCAGGATCCTCCATTGCTGCTCCTCGAAATGTGCCAGCGTATGTGAAAGTGATACATGTGCAAATGGCAGTATTCCCGTGCTTCCGGCGGTACTGCGCACCACTTTCGGGTTGAACGGGTCCACGGTCCCTTCTCCCAGCAGCAGCCCCGCAACCCCAAACCATCCCGCCGAGCGGTAGATGGTCCCCAGGTTCCCGGGATCCTGAATGCGGTCCGTTGCTACGATCACTCCGCCTGAACCGGACATCTCGTCCAGGTCGCCTTCCCCCGGCATCCGGCAGAGCGCACAAATCCCCTGAGGAGATTGGGTGTCCGTAACATCCCGGTAATCCGACTCCTCCACCACGGCCGAAGGCCACTGGTCAGCGAACTGTTCAAACGCCGGTTCTGTCCAGAGTTTCCCGGTTTTATCAAAAAATAACGCTTTCACATCCAGTACCCCGTTTTCAACTACCTGTTTTACAGCACGCCTTCCTTCCACCAGGAACAGCTGTTCCTGTTCGCGGTATTTCTTCCGTTGCAATTTTCGCAGGAGGGTCAGTTGTCGGTTTGAAATGGGGTTCATGGCGTAATGTTTGTTCCGTAACCTGTGATGCGTGATGATAGGAATTTGATTAAACAAAAAAAATCTCAACCGGGGTGCGGCACGTGCATATTTTCCCGATTCTGCATGCTTTGAATGCCCGAAAGTATCGTTATCTTTACGGGTTGAACAGCAATGCAAAAAAGGTGGCTATGGAGTTTTTAAAAAAACTGGGTATTGAGGGAACCAATTTCGGAACAAGCACGGGCCGTGAGTCGCAGGGAGACGGCAGCCAGCAGACGATTCCGAGCAAGACACCGATCGACGGCAGTCATATCGCCGATGTCACCGTGACAACGCGCGGGCAGTATGAGCATGTCGTTGAGACGGCCCGGGAGGCGTTCCTGGAATGGCAGGAGATCCCGGCACCCAAGCGGGGCGAAATTGTCCGCCAGATCGGGCTGAAACTACGGGAACACAAGGATGACCTCAGCAAGCTGGTTACCTACGAGATGGGAAAAATCTACCATGAGGGGCTCGGCGAGGTGCAGGAGATGATCGATATCTGCGACTTTGCGGTGGGACAGTCGCGCCAGCTCTACGGGAAAACGATGCAGTCTGAACGCCCGCAGCACCGAATGTATGAGCAATGGCACCCGTTGGGACCGGTCGGTATCATAACGGCCTTTAATTTTCCGGTGGCGGTCTGGTCCTGGAATGCCATGATTGCCGCCGTGTGCGGGGATGTGATGATCTGGAAACCTTCCGAAAAAGTCCCATTGTGTGCCGTAGCTGTCCAGAACATCGTTTCCAAGGTACTCAGGGAAAACGACCTGCCGGAGGGTATTTTCAACCTCATCACCGGTGACAAGAAAGTCGGGGAATGGATGACCAACGATGAACGACTCCCGCTGATCTCTGCCACCGGTTCCATCCGCATGGGCAAACAGGTAGCCCAAACCGTGGGAGCACGACTCGGGAAAACCATCCTGGAACTGGGCGGCAACAACGCCGTCATTGTTACCGAAAATGCCGAGCTTGAGATGGCCGCCCGCGCCACGGTATTCGGTTCGGTCGGCACCTGCGGGCAGCGCTGCACCACCACCCGCCGCCTGATCGTGCACGAATCCATTGTCTATGAGCTGAAAGAGCGGCTTGTCGAACTGTACGACAGTGTAAATATCGGCAATCCGCTGAACGAGAATACGCTTGTTGGCCCGCTGGTTGACAAAGAGGCGGCTGAAAACATGCGGCAGGCCCTCAACGAAGTG
The DNA here is from genome assembly GCA_033722415.1 of Balneolaceae bacterium. Taxonomy (GTDB): domain Bacteria; phylum Bacteroidota; class Rhodothermia; order Balneolales; family Balneolaceae; genus JAMQKA01. Next base: position 6,225 of record JAWVZC010000155.1, read on the forward strand.
CAGGAATCGGGGGGAGAGCTGGTATACGGCGGAGAGCAGCTCGAGGGAAAGAGCATGGAGCTGGAGGGCGGCCATTACGTTCGACCCGCCATCGTGAGGGCCGAACATGACTTTCCGATCGTACAGGAGGAGACATTTGCACCAATTCTCTACCTGATCACGTACTCCGACCTGGATGAGGCGATTGCCATGCACAACAGCGTGCGCCAAGGACTCAGCTCAGCCATCTTCACGCTAAACCTGCGCGAAGCGGAGACCTTCCTGAGTGCCCGTGGATCCGATTGCGGCATCGCCAATATTAACGTGGGTACCAGCGGAGCGGAGATCGGCGGTGCATTCGGCGGGGAAAAAGAGACCGGCGGCGGTCGAGAGTCAGGCTCTGACGCCTGGAAAGCCTATATGCGCCGGCAGACCAACACCATCAACTGGGGCGATGAAATGCCCCTGGCGCAGGGCATTGAGTTTGACGTGTAGGATTGTGTGACATCTTCGATTTCGGATCGCTGGAGCGGGACCGGATGCAGAAGCATACCCGACCAATGACAATTGGCAACCCGCTGACAGCAGGCAGTTCGCCCGAACACGGATGAACCCCGGCACCGTCATCGGTTGCCTGAAAAGCAGGGCATTTCCACCTGATAACCCAGTTTTATTTCCGACCGGTTATTTCATCGTTACACTAACCCGCATTTCTCACAAGTTTTATTGATATATTCCTGTAACTTTCTGGATGCCAATAACTTATTCCATTTTTGCTGCAAAATTATCAATACAGGCTGTAAAAAGCTGCGAAATCCTGGTTAGAAGATATTGTAGGAGAGGCCGACAGAGAGCACCTGCTTGAGCTGCACTTCATTGGAAAAATCCTCGTCGTATACCAGCACGAACTGGAACGAGGTATTCAGATAGTCGTTGATCTTGCCGATGATTTCATTCGAAAAATTTACGTCGGTTTTCCGCATATCCTCCTTCAGGTTGGTAAAGGTCTCTAGCGTACTAACCAGCCGTACATTGCTTACGATCTTTTTTTCGAGATCGAGGATAATGGAATATCCCGGTTCAAACCGGAATTTTTCGCCCGGTTCCAGCCCGTACCGTTCAGAGAGTTCGGTGTCACGGACGATCGTCTCCTTCATCGCCAGGCCCGCTTCGGCCGAAAAATAGTCGGCCGGACGAAATCCGATCCCGAATACCTGGGACAAGTAGGCCGGGGCCATGAACCGGGAAAGCAGCTGCTTGGGATCTTTCCCGTAATCGAACCCCTTGTCGAACTGGGTGGTAAAATTCATATTCCCGAAAATGTTGAACCGGTCATCCCTGAACAGGTAACTAAATTTATTGGCCACGGCAATTTTGTCGTCGGTTTTGCGCGTTCCTTCATCCTCGATCCTGGCCTGTCCGTATTTAAAATTAGTGATCAGGTTGTACCCAAATCGGTTTTTTCGGTGCCGGAGGTTGAACAGAGTAGAGGCGGTTACGCTTATCGTGTTTACCCCACCCTGGCTCCAGTTACTGTACGATGCCTGTGTGCCGTTCAATCCACCCACCCAGTCGAACTTCCAGCCGTTTGTCGTATCCTGCATGATAACGCTGCTCTCCTTGGAACTGGAATAGATCATATCCACGTAATCGCGTTCATTTTGTGCACGACAGACGCTGTGTAAAAGAGACAAAAGTGCGGTCAGCAGCAGTACTGAGATGAAAGGCCGCAGGAGCATAAGGTGGTCGTAATGTATCAAGTCGTTAAAGATAGCTGGAATGTATATGTTGGCGGCGGTTAACTGATTTCGAGGACCACTTGTTCAACATGATCGTCCTCTATACGTACCGAAACATGTTCCCTGAGCTTGGTGGACAGCTTCATCCCCACAAATTGGGCCTGAACGGGAAAGCTGCGGTGGCCTCGGTCCACCAGTACCGCAGTATACATCTGGCCAAATGCCGTCACCTCGTGGATACGTTTAAGGGCTGAAAACATGGTCCGCCCGGTGAATATCACATCGTCAACAACCACCGGAAAGGTCTGGGGGGGGGGAACGGTTTCGATTTCCTGTTCGGAAATGGCTTCCTCCCCTATCTGCAACATATGGAAGCTGCGATCATAGATCTCCTCGAGATACTGTTTCAGCTGCCGGGCGATCACCGAACCTCGCTGTTCGATACCCAGAAGCAGTATCTCCCTGTCCTTCCTGTTTTGTTCCGAAATCTGGTATGCCATTCGTTTCAGCGTGCGTTCCACACGCGGCTGATCCATATACACCAGTTCTGGGGATTCTGTCATAGAGCGTTTTGTGCCTTTAAAAAATGACATCCAAAATAATAATTTATCACCGGCTTTACGAGTACTAAAACCGTAAATTCCGGCGTTACCTCCATAGAAAAACGCAGGAAAGTTTATTACATTTTATCAAATATCATCTATCCCAAAACGAAGGGAGTATTACGCTATGAGCAAACAATCACACATCGGTCTTTTTCTACTTGCAGCCAGTTCCTTTATCAGCGGCGTCGGTCTCGGTATGCTGCTGGCTCCGAAGAGCGGAAAACGGAACCGGGAATGGATCAGCAATCATGCCAGTGAGCTGGCCCACTGGATGGAAGAGAAAGGGAGAGATACGGTAAAACGAAGTGAAGAGCGACTACATCATCTGCGAAGTCGCGTGGAGCGGGGATACAGCCGCAATATCCCCGACCTGTACGAAGCCACCCAGCATATCGATCTGGACGGCTCCGAACTGGTTGATGAGTGATCCCGCTGAAACATATCATGAAGAACTGCTGCACTGGATCTGGGATTCCCTCTACTTTGACCCGTCTAACCTGAAGACCACCGGCGGACAGCCAATTGCTATCCTCGAAAAAGGCACCCCAAACCATTCGGACGGCCCCGATATCAGCAATGCCCGCCTCCGGATTGACGGGCTGCAGTGGTACGGCGATATCGAATTTCACTGGTCACTGAAAGACTGGGAAAAACACGGACACCAGCGGAACCCGGAATACAACCGGGTTATACTCCA
>JAWVZC010000156.1:0-9225 GCA_033722415.1 Balneolaceae bacterium
GGCTTCCGCGTACTCCCGGAACTGTTCGGCCATGAACTCGGGCGACTCGTTATACTCACCCATTTCGTCGGGCAGGCCGGCGGTGGGGTAGAGACTGGTGTGAGAGTCGGCGATTTCGGCAAGCTCCTCGATGTATGGACGCATCTGTTTGGAACCGAGCGAGCAGTTGAGTCCCACGCTCAGCAGGTTGCGGGTGTGCAAGACGGAGATCCAGAACGCCTCGGTCGTCTGCCCGGAAAGGGTGCGGCCGCTCTGGTCCACGATGGTTCCCGAGATCATGACGGGAAACGCCCGGCCGGTTTGCTCCTCATGCTTGTGAATGGCATAGATGGCGGCCTTGGCATTCAGCGTATCAAAGATCGTTTCCACCAGCAGCAGATCGACCCCGCCGTCGTCGAGGCCGCGGATCTGCTCGCCGTACGCCTCCACCAGCTCGTCGAAAGAGATGTCGCGGTAGCCGGGATCCTCCACGTCCGGAGAGAGCGAGAGGGTCTTGTTGGTGGGGCCGATGGCACCCGCCACAAAGCGCGGCTTGTCGGGATTCTGTTCGGTAAAGCGGTCGGCCACCTCCCGGGCGTTACGGGCGGAAGCGACATTCAGTTCATAGGCAAGGTCGCTCAGGTTGTAGTCGGCCTGTGAAATGCGGTTGGCACTGAAGGTGTTGGTCTCGATGATATCGGAACCGGCCTCCAGGAACTGGCCGTGAATTTTCTTGATGATATCGGGGCGGGTGAGGCTCAGCAGCTCGTTGTTGCCCTGCAGGTCCTCGTCAACATCGGCGAAACGGTCGCTTCGAAAGTCGTCTTCTCCCAGGTCATAGCCCTGAATCATGGTACCCATGGCGCCGTCGAGCACCATAATTCGCCTGTCCAGGATATTGGTTAGTTCTTTAAATGTCATTATGCGGGTAATCGATTAACGTAGGTGCTTTGGGTTTCACAAAATTCCGGGTCGCCCTGCCGGTCCTGTTGATTACCTCTGGCGGCGGTTCACACGTGCACGAACACGCACAACATTGCACTCAGGACGGATCGACCTGAAATTTTGGATTCCAAATTTACAAATTATTGAGGTATTACTTAAAATCAGTTTAATTTTTTATAGCACCCGGATCTGGGTAGATTAGACGCTCTCTCGGATGGTATTGCGTTAAGGTTAATTTAAAAACTATTAGTTAGCAGTGGGTTATAATCTGTTAATGTTGGCACTTTCTTTTTTCCTGGTCCATTCCGGTGTCTCTCAGACCGATCAAGAACCGATCCCGGAGGTGGGCCACAGGCTGGAATCCACGGTGGCCGACAGCCAGAAAGTGGACCTGATGATTGAGCTCGGCCAGCAGGCACTGAACCGCGGCCGGACTGACAGCGCCCGCATGTATATGTCACGGGTGCGTGCCTTGTCCGACTCGCTCGACTTTCTGTACGGGCGGCAAAAAGCACTCTACGGGATGGGAGATTTCTATCTTGTCCAGCAAAAGTATGATTCCGCCCGTATTATGCTCGATAAGGCGGAGGCGCTGAACCCGAATCCGCCCCTGCTGCCAAAAGTGAAAAATCTGCTGGCCACGGCTTATCGCTATATCGGTCAAAACAGGCGGGCCATCCGGCTCTACCGCGAGGCCCTGGACCTGATTGATTCGACCGAGGCGCGTACAAAGGCGGCGATCAGTCAGAATATGGGCGATGCCTACAGCAACATCGGGAACATGGCGGAGGCCTTCCGTCGCTATCATGAGGCCCTTACCTATGCCGAGACTGCCGGTGATTCACTGTTCCTGGCCACTTCGCTTAACAACATCGGGCTGGCCTACCACGGGGAGGAGAAATACCGGGAGGCCGCAACGTACCTGCAGCAGTCGATCGAGATCAGCAGGGCACTGAAATACAAGCCGGGAGAGCTGCGTGCCACCCTTAATCTGGCCAATACCCGAAGCGGTCAGGCCCGGTTCGAGGAATCGGAGAACCTGTACAACCGCGCGCTGGAACTTTCGGAACAGGTGCGCCCCAATGTCCCGCCGATCCAGATCGAGTATAACTTGGGCGAACTTTACTTCCGCATGGGCGAATACGACCGGGCGAAATCGTATTTTGAGCGTTCACTGCAGTACAGCCGGAAGCTGGGTGTGCCCCAGGGAATTTACTACAATACCTCGGGGCTGGGCAATGTGGCCCGGGAACAGGATCGCATGGGCAATGCACTGTCTCATTATAAGCAGGCGCTGTCTACGGCGGATCGGCTGGGGAACAGAACCTTTCAGCGCGATACCCACTACGAATTGTATTCCCTGCAGAAAGAGGCGGGCAGGTACCGGCAGGCCCTGCAGCACATGGAACGATATGACGCCCTTTCCGACAGTATCGAATCGCGGGAACAGGATCGCCTGATGGCAGAATACCGGACCCGGCTGGAACTGGCCCGCAAAGATCAGCTCAACCAGACCCTGGAAGCCGAGCGTGACAGGCAGCAGGCGCAAATACAGCTGCAACAGTGGCTGCTGTATGCAGGGATCACCCTGATCGCCCTGATCGCTGTTTTTACCGTGTTGCTGTACCGGTCGAATCAGCAAAAAAAGGAGGTAAACCGGGCGTTGGAATCGCAGAAAAAGAAACTCGAGGAGACCAACGCCCTCAACAACAAGCTGTTCGGGATTGTGGCTCACGACCTGAGAACCCCCCTTTCGGGCCTGGTGGGCATGATGGAGCTGTTTCGCGACCCCTCAATGACCGAGGCGGAGATGCGCAGCATGCTGTCGGAGCTGGAACTTTCCCTGCGACAGAATATCAACTCGATGGAAAACCTGCTGGCCTGGGCGAAGGAGCAGATGTCGGGCCTGGCGGCTGACCTGGAAGTGCTGGACGCCCGGGAGATAACCGAGGAGATCCTGGATACCCACCGCTTCAGTGCCGACCAGAAACAGATTTCCCTGATAAACAACCTGGATGGACAGCTCCGGGTACAGGCCGATTACGATATGCTCAAGCTGGTGATGCGCAACCTGGTCTCAAACAGCATCAAGTTCTCCGGGGAAGGGGATGAAATTGTGATTGATGCAGAACAGCAGGACGGAAAAGTGAGGCTGGAAGTGCGGGATTCCGGTATCGGCATTCCGGAGGAGCTGAAAGAGACCATTTTTACGGCCGAAAATGAGAGCCGCAAAGGGACCAATGCCGAAAAGGGGAGCGGCCTGGGGCTGAAGCTCTGCAAGGAGTTCGTGGAAAAGCAGGGCGGCAGCGTCGATTTTGAAAGCCGGGAAAATGAGGGCACCACCTTCTATATTACACTGCCCGCGGCTGAGGGCGGTTCGGCGTAACACCGGTAAGGGCCGCTCACAATGATGTGTATTTTTTAATTAGCCTGAATACCCGTAATTTATCTATCTTTTGAGTCATCGAATTTTTCAAAGAGTGAGCATATGAAAGTTACCGAACATTACGACCGGGCAAGTGAGCCGCTAATTTCGTTTGAAATCATCCCGCCCAAGCGCGGCGGATCCGTATCCGAGGTGTTTGAGTCGCTCGACAAGATCATGAAGTACGATCCGCCGTTCATCGATGTAACCTACCATGCCGCGGAATCCTACTTTGAAGAGCTCCCCGACGGTACCATCAAACGGCATATCAAGCGGAAGCGCCCGGGCACTATCGGGCTCTGCGCGGCCATGATGCACAAGTACGGGGTGGACCCGGTGCCCCACCTGATCTGCGAGGGATTCACCAAGGAGGAGACCGAGGACGCGCTGATCGAGCTGAATTACCTCGGTATCGACAATGTGCTGGCCATACGGGGAGACAAGCAGGACGATAACATTCCCCGCTACAAGAACGGCACCTACAACGAGTATGCGATCGACCTGGTGAGGCAGATCCAGGATATGAACCACGGCAACTACCTGGAGGATATCGTGAACGCCCACAAAACCAACTTCTGCGTGGGGGTGGCCGGGTACCCGGAAAAACATTTTGAAGCACCCAATTTGGAAACCGACATCAAGCGGCTGAAGCAGAAGGTGGACGCCGGCGGCGACTATGTGGTAACCCAGATGTTCTTCGACAACGAGGCCTACTTCCGGTTTGTGGACAAGTGCCGGGAGGCGGGTATCGACGTGCCGATTGTCCCGGGACTCAAAATTTTGACGCGCGAGCGACACCTGAATTTCCTGCCCAAATATTTTCACCTGAACATTCCCGAGGAATTGACCCACGAGGTGAGCAACAATCCCGCGCAGGCCGAGCAGATCGGCATTGAGTGGGGCGTGCAGCAGTGCCTGGAGCTTTTGGACGGTGGTGCTCCCGGTATCCATTTTTACGTGATGGGCGATCCCACCCCGGCGCTCGACGTAATCGACCGGCTGCCGCTCGGCAAAACCGCCAAAAAGCAGGTGTGATATCGCCATAATCCGAATGGCGGGACGCTACTCCGGTCTGCCGGTGCTTTGAAGGGCCAGGACACTTTGAGGAAGGAACTCCCGATTTGGGGACTGTTCCGTATAAAGGCTGCCCCTTTCAGTTACAAGCCAGGTTGCGGCTCTGTTATCGATTCCCCGGCGGCAGCGGGAATTCCGGAGCTGCATTGTCGCCACTATTCCTACCACTCACCCGGAATCTTCGCCCCGATCTCTCCCAGCTTGTGCTGCGTGCTGGAAATCCGTATCGAAAGCTCGCCGTTATTCAGCAGCTCCCTGTGGGCTTCCGACAGCGGAAAGCGGTTTTTGCGCGCCACCAGTTTGCCCCCCGTCTGGGTTTCATTCAGGTCGGCGTCGATCCGGAACAGCTGGTTTACCGCCCGCCGCTCCTGCACAAAGTAGATGCCCCCGGTCATGTAGGGTGCTTTCAGGTCGGAAAAGGTGCCTTTGACCGTGAGGGTATCGTCGCGCACGGTCAGGGTCAGGCTGCCGGTGGCCGGTGTGGGCACCGAGGGGTTGAGCTTGTACCCCGCCAGAATAACGACGGTCGATTTGGATTGTGCCCGCAGCAGGTTGCCCGCAGAAAATGCCGGGCACAGCAGAAGCGGAACGATCAGGAACAATGCCAGGCAGAAACGTGCTGTATGTCGATACATCATGGTCTCAGGAGGAATCGGTTTCGGTTCCGGTTGTATGTTCACCAGTTTATGATATACAGGAGAGTAACGCCAGTCGACGGAAGAAATTTAACGATTCTTTTATGTGAATCAAGTATATTTGGTTCTCGGTAAGGGAATGGCACGAACTCCCTGTTTTCATTGGGGTTGCCCGATTTTTTTCAACTTTTTTGTAAGGAATCGCTTTCTTGGTGATCTATTATGCAAAGGCTCATAATTTTTCGGGTGGTGCCCCGTCTGATCTCCTATTTCAATTCAAAAGCAAACCATACGACAACATGCGACTTCACCTGCGGCTTACGCCGAATACCGAGCCGGTACCGTTCAATTACCAGCTTTAAATCGCACCTTATAGGAATTGAAACAGTAGACGGTCGCTGACGGTTGACCGGTGACGGACTGTTGGGTGCATTTCAGTGAATTGATAGTATGCTGATCACTGAAAGTTGCCAGGGCAGTGGTAAGCCGGAATCGGGATCTTGAAGCGGGGCGTCAACAGCCAACTGTGAAACGTGAAAAGGTTCCTGCTCTCTCAAAGGAATGGTCATATTGATTCCAACTTGCTTTTCACGTACTATACATCACCAGGGGTTGCAGCGGTATTTGAAAAAGAGCTGCTCCCCGGTCCGTCGTCCCCGGTCATCGGTCTCCGTTCCCCATCTTTGTTCTTTTTTTATGATTCGCGATTTATTGTACAGCAGGCAAGGCTTACCTCTCGAATTCTGCTTTCAGCTTTAAAATAATACCTTATATTTATTTCGAAATTATCGATTTCCGGGCAGAACGGAAACAGGAGGATATTCAGTAACAACGGGATAGAAATCAAAAAAAGGGAGATTATGAATCGGTTACTGCAGGCCAAATTCAGTACCATGATGTTTCTCCAGTTTTTTATCTGGGGGGCATGGTATGCGACGATTGCTGTATACATGACCGAAAACGGCATGGAAAACCTGACCCACTGGCCGTTTACGGTAAATCCGATCGCTGCCATGGTGGCGCCCTTTTTTGTGGGACTTATCGCCGACCGCTACTTCGCCACCGAAAAGGTGCTGGGGTCCCTGCATATCCTGGGTACGATTTTTATGTTTCTTACCCCGCAGTTCGTACAGTATCCTTTGGTGTTTATCCTGCTCCTGCTGGCTTATAATCTCTGCTACATGCCCACGATGAGCCTGGCCAACACGATCTGTTTTCACAATATGGAGGACCAGGAGAAGCAGTTCCCGGTTATCCGGGTATTCGGTACCATCGGGTGGATTGTAGCCGGACTCTCGATAAGCTTTTTACTGGGTTATTTTGTGGCTGAAGAGGTAAAACCGGAGCAGACCGCCCTGCCGCTCTACCTGACGTCAGCTTCCAGCCTGCTGCTGGGCCTTTACAGTTTTACGCTGCCACACACCCCGCCACCCGCCGCCGGAGAGGAGGTCTCCCTGCGCAGTATCGCCGGCATCGATGCCCTGAAAAAGCTGAGCAGCAAATCGTTTTACGTGTTCCTGGCCAGTTCACTGCTGATCTCCATCCCGCTGGCCGCCTATTACAACTTTACCCAGTTATACCTGGGGGCTACCGGGTTTGAGAATATTGCCGCCACCCAGACGATTGGCCAGATGTCAGAAGTTATTTTTATGCTGCTGATGCCCTACTTTTTTGTACGGCTTGGTGTCAAATGGATGCTGGGCGTGGGGATGCTGGCATGGGTGCTGCGGTATGCGCTCTTTGCCCTCGGGGCCCCGGGTTCGGTCGCCTGGATGGTTATCCTGGGTATCGCCCTGCACGGCATCTGTTACGACTTCTTTTTTGTAACGGGTCAGATCTATATCGACAAGAAAGCCTCTTCCGATATCCGCGGACAGGCGCAGGGGCTAATTGTGCTGATTACCTACGGGGTGGGCATGTTTATCGGGGCACAAGCGGCGGGCAAAGTATTTAATATGTTTCTGGGTGGCGCCGAGGCCCTGACACTGCAGCAGTGGCACGACTTCTGGTGGATCCCCGCGCTGTTCGCAGCCGCCGTCATGGTGATGTTCGTTATCCTCTTTGACGATCGCGTTATCGAGGATGAGGAGGAAGCCGACCCGGAGGAGTTCCGGGTCTAGACTGTTCTGCGGGAGACAGATCGGGTTCATGCAATCACTATTTATCCTGCACCATAAGGCAGAAATTTGATGACTCCTTACCCGCTGTGAGCCCGCCCGCCTCGCTTGCCAATTGCCATTTCTACACGCGCGTACCGGTTTGCGTCCGACCGGTTGGATTTTAAGGCAAATACCATCATATTTACGGTGATTTAACCGGCGGTGGCCGTAACTCTTATCGGTATAACGCGGCCGAGCCTGCGCCTGGCACACTTCGGAAGGAAATTCGGGATACCACGGCAGGCACCCATGACGGCTTTGGATGTATGGGAATCGGAAGCCCTCAACCGCTGCAAAAAAACAATAAGATCAAGCTGTTAGAGGAGGCTTATGGGAACTCTTGCCCTTATCGACTGGATCGTTATTGCTGCCTATTTCCTGATACTCGTAGTGCTGGCCTGGTGGGTGATCAAGCAGAAGACAGAAACATCCACCGACTACTTCCTGGCGGGCCGACATCTCGGCTGGTTCATTGTAGGGGCTTCCATCTTTGCTTCGAATATTGGTTCGGAACACCTGGTGGGACTGGCCGGGTCAGGAGCTACAGACGGGGTGGCCCTGGCGCATTATGAGCTTCACGCCTGGTGCCTGCTGGTCCTGGGATGGGTGATGGTTCCGTTCTACATGCGGTCCAAGGTGTTTACGATGCCGGAGTTCCTGGAAAAGCGGTTCTCCCCCGTCGCGCGCTCCCTGTTGTCCATCATATCGCTCGTGGCCTACGTGTTAACCAAAATTGCGGTCGGTATTTTTGCGGGAGGCGTAGTGTTCAGTGTACTGCTCCCGGATGTCAGTTTTATGGGGATGAACAGTTTCTGGATCGGCTCGATCCTGGTTATTGTGTTTACCGGGGTGTACACGATCCTGGGAGGACTGCGTGCGGTTGCCTACACCGAAGCCCTCCAGACGTTGATCCTGGTCATCGGGTCCCTGCTGGTACTTGTTTACGGTCTGGATGCGATCGGCGGCTGGGATCGCCTGTATGCGGTAGCCGGTTCCGAAATGTTCAACCTGTGGAAACCGCTGGTGCCGGAAGGGGTCGAGGCCACCTGGGCCCCGGTCAAGGGGACCGACCAGATGGCCTGGTACTTTAATGACAACTATCCCTGGCTGGGGATGCTGTTTGCGGCTCCCATCATCGGACTCTGGTACTGGACGACCGATCAATATATCGTGCAGCGCGCGCTCGGGGCACCCAATATCACCCAGGCCCGTCGCGGATCCATTGCTGCTGCATTCCTGAAACTGCTGCCCGTGTTCATATTTATTATCCCCGGTATCATCGCGTTTGCACTCGCCAAAACCGGCCAGGTGCAGGCCCTGCAAAGCGAGATGATGGTGAACGGGGAGCTGGTTCGCGAAAATGCCCAGGCTGCGTTTCCCTTGCTGGTGGCCCACATCTTGCCCATCGGGGTAAGGGGTATCGTGGTGGCGGGACTCCTCGCGGCGCTCATGAGTTCGCTGGCCGGGGTATTTAACGCCTCCTCCACGCTGTTTACCATGGACTTCTACTCTCGCCTGAAACCGGAGGCCTCGGAGCGGCACCTGGTTTGGATGGGACGCGTGGCCACGGTGGTGATGGTGATTATCGGGCTGCTGTGGATCCCGGTAATACAGGGCAGCCGCGGCCTGTACGATTACCTGCAGGGTGTTCAGTCGTACCTGGCACCGCCCATCTTCGTGGTCTTTTTTCTGGGGATCTACAATAAGCGGCTCAACAAGGAGGGATGCCTGGCCGCACTCGGTGTCGGCTTTCTCCTTGGTCTGTTTCGCCTCGCGGTTGATACGCCCGCCATGCTGATCGACGGGTTTTCGTATGAGCAGGGCTCCTTTCTCTGGATTATTAACAACATCTTCTTCCAGTACTACAGTCTGGGGATATTCCTGATCTGCATCCTGGTGATGGTGGGCGTCAGCTACATGACGGCCCCGCCCTCGTACGAAAAGATCGCCGGGCTCACCTACGGTACGCTCTCGGAAAGAGATCGAGCCGAAAACCGGGCCAGCTGGA